>DASSDE010000889.1:0-4476 GCA_035697365.1 Kribbella sp.
GCGGCGGCTGCCGGCAGGGGTTCGGGCTCGAGGTGAATGTAGCGCGGGCCGCGGAACAAGGATGCGGCGGCGCCGACCAGCGACATCCCGATCGCGACCGCGAACACGATCACCAGTCCGTGGTGGAACGGCCCGGAGATCAGTTCCGGGAAGAACTGCTTGCTGGTCAGGGTGCCGAGGTCCGCGCCCTTGATCGCCGACGCCGGTACGGCACCGAGCGCGGTCCCGATCGGGTTGTAGCCGAGGAACGCCGCGAACAGGCTGCCCACCGGCGGCTGGTTCCCGATGCTCGCGGCAACGGCCTGCGGTACGCCGTGCGCGTGCAACCCGTCGGTCAGCGTACGGGGAAGTGTCTGCGCCAGCCCGGCGATCATCATCGTGAAGAACACACCGATCGACAGCGACGTCCCCGAGTTCAGGAAGGTGCCTCGCATGCCGGACGCCGCGCCGCGCCGGTTGGCCGGCACGCTGTTCATGATCGCGGTGGTGTTCGGCGCCGAGAACAGTCCGGAGCCGACGCCGTTCAGCACCAGCAGTCCCGCGAACGCCCAGTAGCTGAAATCGGTTGGCAGGACCATCAACCCCGCGAAACTCAGCGCGACCAGGAGCAGCCCGCCGGTCGCCAGCGTCCGCGCGCCGAGCCGGTCGGAGAAGTAGCCCGACAACGGTCCCGCGATCAGGAACGCCACCGTCAGCGGGAGCAGGTAGATGCCCGCCCACAGCGGAGTGCTCTCGAAGCTGTAACCGTGCAGCGGCAGCCAGATGCCCTGCAGCCAGATGATCAGCATGAACTGCAGCCCACCGCGACTGACCGACGAGAGCAGGCCCGCGAGGTTGCCCGCGGAGAACGCCTGGATCCGGAACAGCGACAGGTCGAACATCGGGTCCGTGGTGCGCGCCTCGACCACGCAGAACGCCACCAGCAGCGCGACGCCCGCGATCAGGCCGGTCAGCACCCACGGGCTCGTCCAGCCCATCTCGTGCCCGCCGTACGGCTGGATCCCGTACGTGATCGCGACCAGGATCGCGGTCACGCCGACCGCGAACAACGCGTTGCCCCACCAGTCGATCCGGGCCGCGGTACGCGTACTGGTCTCCTGCAGGCTGTGGTACGACCAGATGGTGCCGAGCAGGCCGAACGGGACCGAGACGAAGAACACCAGCCGCCAGTCGACCGGCGCCAGCACGCCGCCGACGATCAGCCCGATGAACGAGCCGCCGATCGCGGCGACCTGGTTGATCCCGAGCGCGAAGCCGCGGCGGTCCGCGGGGAACGCGTCGGTGAGGATCGCGGTCGAGTTCGCGAACAGCATCGCGGCGCCGATGCCCTGCACGATCCGCCACAGGATCAGCCAGAGCGCGCCGCCGCCCTGGGTCAGTGGATCGAACACGAGCGCCACGGAACCGATCGTGAAGACCGCGAACCCGAGGTTGTAGATCTTGACCCGGCCGTAGATGTCGCCGAGCCGGCCGAGCGTCACGACCAGGACGGCGGTGACGACCAGGAAGCCCATCAGCATCCAGAGCAGGTAACTGACGTTGCCCGGGCGCAGCGGGTCGAGCTTGATGCCACGGAAGATGTCCGGCAGCGAGATGATCACGATCGAGGAGTTCACGGTCGCCATCAAGACGCCCAGCGTGGTGTTGGACAGTGCCACCCACTTGTAGTGCGGGTGATCCCGTTCGACCGCGAAACGACGGACGGAGTTGTCGCCTGAAGTCACAGGAGCACTTCCCCAGAGAGAGGTGATTTGCTTAGCAAAGCTAAGTATATCTCGCACCCGGAGGGTGACCTCCGCTGGGGGCTAGGGCACCACGACGACGACCGGGGCGTCCTTGCGGCAGGTGAGGCGGTGGCCCAGGGAGCCGGTCAGACGGTGCCAGCGTTTCGACGAGCGGCCGACGACGACCAGGCGCGCGTCGACCTCGCGGGCGACGTCGGACAGGGTGCCGATCGCGTCGCCGTACTCACCGACGAAGCTCAGCTGCACGCCGGCCTCCTGTGCACGGCGTTCCGCCTCGGCCTCGATCTCGGCGGCGAGCTCCTTCTGGGTGTCGCGGGCGGTGCCGAGGTCGTACGGAACGCCGAGCGCCGCGGTCGGGTCGGAGTACGGCATGACGTAGACCGCTACCAGGCGTCCGTTGGTCCGGAGTGCCTCGCCGGCCGCCCACGCGAAGGCGTCCCAGCTGGTCGTCGAACCGTCGAGGCCGACGACGATCGCCGGCTCCGCGGTGGGAAGGTCGCGGGGGAGGCGGCGCGACAGGGGTTCGCGGGCTTCGGCGTCGTAGTTCATTCTGGTCACCTCTTCGGCAACGGGGTGCGGCTGTCCTGGCTCTCGCCGGCGAGCTGGATGAGGCGTGCGAGCGCCGGTACGGCGGCGTGCAGGGCCTCAGCGTCGCTGTCGTCGAGCTTGTCGATCAGATCGGTGAGCGTCGATGCACCCTCGGTCCGCATGTCGCGGAGCCGGGCACTGCCGGTGTCCGTACTGGCGACGAGCACGACGCGGGCGTCCGTGGCATCGCGGCGGCGCTCGACCAGACCGAGGTCGGCCAGCTGTGTGACCAGCGCGGTCATCGACGGCTGGGTCACCTCTTCGCTGACGGCCAGGTCGGTCAGTCGCCGTGGACCGGTGCGCTCGAGCGTGGACAGCACGGAGGCTGCCGTCAGGCTGAGCGTGCGCGGACGGCGCCGGATCGCAACCGTCGCCAGACCGAAGAGCGCCTCGCCCACCGTGGCGCTGCGGGTACTCATACGACAAGTATAGGCACAGTTATATAGCTCAGGTTATGTGATCTGCGCGGTGCACCTAAATGTCGGTGCGGGTGTCTAGGCTGGTCGCATGTGCGGTAGGTATGCGTCCGGGCGGGCCCCGTCGGATCTGGTCGCGGAGTTCGAGATCGAGGCGGGCAACGTGCGCGAGTCCGTCGAGGACCTCGGCGAGAACTACAACGTCGCGCCGACCAACCAGGTGATCGCCGTCGTCGAGCGGAAGAACCGCGAGCAGCCCGACGAGACGGTCCGGAAGCTGACCACGGTCAAGTGGGGTCTGGTGCCGTCGTGGGCCAAGGACACCTCGATCGGCAGCCGGCTGATCAACGCGCGGATGGAGACGGTCGCCGAGAAGCCGGCCTTCAAGAAGGCGTTCGCCACCCGGCGCTGCATCCTGCCCGCCGACGGCTACTACGAGTGGTACACCGCCGAGGAGAAGCTGAACGGCAAGCCCGTCAAACAGCCGTACTTCATCCACCCGCCGGACGGCAGCGTCCTGGCGATGGCCGGGCTGTACGAGATCTGGCGGGACAAGTCGGTCGAGGACCCGGACTCCGACGAGGCCTGGCTCTGGACCTGCACGGTGCTCACCACCTCGGCCACCGACGACCTCGGCCGGATCCACGACCGGATGCCGCTGCTCGTCGAGCGCGAGCGGTACGACGCCTGGCTCGACCCGCTGTCCTCGGACCCCGACGAGCTGATCGACCTCCTGGTCCCGGCTGCTCCCGGGCGTCTCGAGGCCTACGCCGTCTCCAAGGCCGTCGGCTCGGTGAAGAACAACGGCCGGCACCTGCTCGACCCGCTGCCGCCCGACGGCGAGGATCCGCAGGACAGCCCGACCACGCTCTTCTGAGCTCTTCTGAGTTTCGCTCCCACGCTCCACCGGTCCTGATGACAGGATGGGGCGGGTGACCGACGAACGGATTGTGGGGACGCCGCACGGAGAGGCGCGGATCGTGGCGCATCGCGCCCGCCGCCCGGTGGCGACGCTGGCCCTCGGTCACGGTGCCGGGGCCGGGATCGAGTCCGGTGACCTGACCGCCCTGGCTTCCCGGCTGCCGAAGCAGGACATCAACGTGTTCCTGATCGAGCAGCCCTGGCGCCGTGCGGGCCGCAAGCTGGCCCCGGCGCCGAAGCTGCTCGACGAGGCCTGGATCTCGATCATCGGCCAGCTCCGGGTCCGGACGCCGCTGGTGATCGGCGGCCGCAGCGCCGGCGCGCGCGTCGCCTGCCGGACGGCGAGCAGTCTGGGTGCGTCCGGCGTACTGGCCATGGCTTTCCCGCTGCACGCACCGGGGAAGCCGGAGAAGTCCCGGGTCGGCGAGCTCCAGGGCGCCGGCCTGCCGACGCTCGTCGTCCAGGGGGAGCGGGACCCGTTCGGTACGCCGGAGGAGTTCCCGCCGCTCACCGAGATGGCGGTCGTCCCGGACGCCGACCACGCCTTCAAGGTGCCGAAGCGCGCCGAGCTGGACCAGCAGGAGACGTACGATCTGCTCGTCGAAGCTGTGTTCGAATGGGTGATCCGCGAGATCTCCGGCTGACGCTCGTACGGCCGGGAATGCCCCTGCGACGGGGCGTGTTGTGACGGACATGATGGCGACGAGACAGGCTCCGGAGCGGACTGCTGGGAAGATGCCGGTATTCTCGATCCCGATGCCGACTCCCACCACGACCGAGACCCCCGAGCAGCGCACCGCGCGGTT
>DASSDE010000890.1:0-3579 GCA_035697365.1 Kribbella sp.
GCCGAGGACGCGATGCGGCTGCACGCGAACGGCGCGAACGGCGAGGTCCGGGTCGTTGCCTTCGCCACCGCAATCACTCTCCTGGTGGCACCGGCCCTGACCCGGCTGCGCGAGACCAGCCCTGGGCTCAATCTCGTCGTCCGCGACGCCGAGGGCCATCAGGGCATCACCCACCTGCTCGACGGCGACGCCGACCTCGCGATCGCCGTCGAGCACCGCGGCTCGCCGCGGCCGGACGATCAGCGCCTGGCCCGGATCCCCTTGTACGCGGAGCCTTTCGTCGCGGTCCTTCCGCCCGGCCATCCGGCGGCCGGCCAGGAGACGCTCGAGCTGAGCGTGCTGTCGAACGACGACTGGGTGATGACCGCGCCCGGCAACCCGATCCGCGATGTTGTCCTGCTCGCCTGCGAACAGGCCGGCTTCCAGCCGCGGATCGTCCATCAGTCCGACGACTTCCGCGCAGTCGCCGCCCTGGTCGCGGCCGGCGCCGGCGTCTCCCTCGTCCCGCGCCTCGCCGTACCGGAGCCGACCCGCGCACAGATCCTCCCGCTCGTCGCCCCTGCCCCTACGCGCCGCGTCTACGCGGCCGTCCGCACGAGCCGCGCCGAACATCCACTCATCACGGCAACCCTCGCCGTACTGACCGAGGTCGCCGAAAAGCTCTAGTTGGCGATCACTACGGTCTTGCGGGTCAGTGCGGCGTCGTCGATCGCGTCGAGCACGTACGTGGCGACGTCGGCGCGGGTGATCGTGAAGCCACCGCGGACGGTACCCTCGGTGTTGCTGCGAATGGTGCCCTTCG
The DNA here is from genome assembly GCA_035697365.1 of Kribbella sp. Lineage (GTDB taxonomy): Bacteria > Actinomycetota > Actinomycetes > Propionibacteriales > Kribbellaceae > Kribbella. The sequence continues at coordinate 803 of DASSDE010000890.1, forward strand.
CGGAGCCGTTGGTGAGCCTCGGCGGGCACACGATCGTCCAGTCCAGCGAGCTCGCGCCGATCAGGTCCTCCATCCGCCGAGCGTCCGCGAACGATTCCCGCAGGATCCGCTGCAGGATGGGCTTCACCACGTACTTCGTGACCGGCCCGTCCCCGCCCGTGTGAATCCCGGCGACGCTGACCACCACGAACCGCCGTACGTCACTCTCGCTCATCGCCTGCACGATGCTCGCGGCGCTCGAGGCCATCACGTCGCTCGGACCCTTCGGGCGCGGACCGAGCGCGGACAGTACGGCATCGTGGCCAGGGAGCAGCGGTGCGATCGACTGCGGATCCATCACGTCCGCGGTCACCACCTCGGTCAGCCCGCCCGGCACGCCGGCCCGGGCCGCGACCAGCCGGAGCTCAGGCAGTGGAACCTGCAGGCTCGAGCCGTCGCGGACCACTGCGGTCACGGTGTGTCCCGCCGCCACCGCCTGCCGCACCAGCTCGGTCCCGATCCGTCCTGACGCCCCGAACACCAGCAGCTTCATCGCCGATCCCTCCCGGTTAGTAAACACTCACTCACCATGGTTAGTGAACGCTCACCAACCTGTCAAGCTAGAGTGCGGGCATGGGGACCAGGGAAGAGATTCTGGACGCGGCCGCCGAGGTGCTGCGGACACAGGGCTACGCGCGGGCGACGACCCGATCGATCGCGCAGGTCGCCGGATACTCCGAGGCCGCGCTCTACAAGCACTTCGCGGACAAGTCCGCGATCCTGCTCGCGGTGATCCACGAGCGGATGCCCGAGCTCCCCGGCTCATTGAAAGAGCTGATCGGCAACCCCGGCAACGGAACGGTCCGCGGCAACCTCACCCGCCTGGCCTGCCTGGCGATCGACTTCTACGTCCAGGGATTCCCGATCCTGGTGTCGCTGTTCTCGTCCCGCGAGCTGCTCGGCGCCCACCGGCTTCGCCTCCAGGAGCTGAACGCGGGCCCGCACCGCGCACAGGAGGGCTTGGTCCGTTACCTGCGCGAGGAACAGAAGCTCGGACGGATCCGGCGTGCCGCGGATGTTCCGGCCGCGGCGGCCTTGCTGTTCGGGGCGTGCTTCCAGCGCGGGTTCGAGGTCAACTTCACCGGGATCACACCTTCGGACGAAGAGACCAGCAAGTTCGCGGCTGCACTCGGCAAGACGCTCTACGAATCACTACGCCCGGCGGCGGCCGTCCAGACCAACGGTTGAGACCCGCGCGATGAGCGTCCGCGGCGTGAAGCGGGCGGCGGCCGCGATCAGCTTGTAGCGGCGGCTCGGGATCGAGATCGCCTTGCCGCGCATCAGGTCCTTCCAGGCCGCGTCGACCAGCTCGGTCGCGTCCAGCCACATGAACGACGGGATGAGCGACTTGTCCATCCCCATCCGCTCGTGGAACTCGGTGTGCACGAATCCTGGGCAGAGCGCCATCACCGCCACGCCCTTCGCGTGCAGCCCGGTCGCGAGCCCGGCGGAGAAGCTGGTCACCCACGCCTTGTGCGCGCTGTAGATGTTGCGCTGCAGGAAACCGGCGACCGACGACACGTTGACCACGGCGCCCGAGCCGCGTTCGATCATCGGCAGGACGGCCTCGTGGGTGAGCCGCAGTACGACCCGGACGAGCAGGTCCAGCTGCTTCTCCTCGACGTCGACCGGGTTCTCCCAGAACGGCTTCTTCTGTCCGAAGCCGGCGTTGTTCACCACTACCTCGACCGGCCCGGTCCGGAAGCGTTCCTCGACGCGGGCGAGATCCTCGGCGTCGGTCAGGTCCGCGGCGAGCACCTCGCACTCGACACCGTGCAGCCGCGTGATCTCGGCCGCGACCTCTTTCAGCCGCGCCTCGTCCCGCGACACGAGCACCAGGTCGTACCCCTCGAGCGCCAGCTTGTCCGCGAACGCCCGGCCGATCCCGGTCGTCGGCCCGGTCACGAGCGCAGTCGGCATGCTTCCAGCCCTCCGTCGATAGCCTGTCCAGTCTGTCACTACATTGGCAGGGTGCTGGTTGACATCGACACCTGGGTCCTCGACCTCGACAACACGCTGTACCCGGCCGGATCCGCATTGGCCGTACAACTCACGGACGGCATCCTCGCGACCATCGCGGACCACTACGAGACCGATGTTGCCGGCGCGCGCCGCATCCAGTCCGAGCTGGTCGCCGCGCACGGGACGTCGCTGCGCGGCGCAATGGTGACCGGCACGATCGACCCGCACGACTTCCTCGCCTTCGAGCGCCGGATGGACTATTCGGTGATCGGGCCGAATCCGGCGCTGGCCGCCGCCCTTGGGGCGCTGCCGGGGGCGCGGTACGTCTACACGAACGGTTCGGCGTACCACGCCGAGCAGGTGCTCACCCGGCTCGGACTGACCGAGCACGTCGACGGCGTTTTCGACATCCTCGCCGGTGAGCTGGTCCCGAAGCCGTACGCGGCGAGCCTGGAAGCGTTCCTCACCCGGTTCGGGATCGACCCGGAGCGGGCCGCGATGTTCGACGACCTCGAGGTGAACCTCGCGTTGCCGCACGAGCGTGGGATGACGACAGTCTGGGTGTCCGGGGGGACGCCGTACGAGCAGCTCGGCGAGCGGCGGTGGCGGGCCTCGGACCTACCGGAGTTCCTCCGCGCAAACATCTGATGAATCATCGCGCCACGCGGACGCCCTACGCGGGTGATGGGCGGATGTGACCAGAAGTGGTCTGAGGACTTACTCTTCAGGGGGAGGTGACGGATGGCTGCTACGGACAAGGCGCTGGCCGGGTTGCG
>DASSDE010000891.1:0-7890 GCA_035697365.1 Kribbella sp.
CTCGCTGACCCCGGAGTTGCGGACCTCGGGCGCGGGCCGGAGCTTGATCTGCTTCCCGAACAGCTCGGCGGCCTTCTTGTACGTCGGGTGCACGTTCGCCTTGCTCACCAGGGCCAGATCGACCGGCATCCCGTCCATCTGCTCGGTCTCGGCGAGCATCACCTCTTCGGTGGTGAAGATCTTCAGCAGCTTCGCGACCAGCTCCGGGTCCTTGGAGGTCGCCGCGGTCACGTAGTCGCCGGCCTTCGGCGGTGCGTAGACCACGAGCGGCCGGCCGGGCTCGGCCGTCGGCATCGAGACCACGCCGACCTTGTCCAGGAACACCTTGAACTGGTCGTTGATCACGCCGATGTTCCACGGCCCGTCGAAGAACAGGCCGGCCACGCCGGTCGACCAGCGGGCGCGGGCGGTCCGCGCGTCCAGTGACGAGGACGCCGGGAAGATCAGACCGTCCTTCTTGAGCGACATCAGGAAGTCGATCGCGTGCACGTACGGATCGGTGCCGTACGCGTACGCACCGGTCCGCGGGTCGGTGGCGCCCGCTCCGCCGGCCGCCATCGCCAGATCGGAGACGTGCTCGCCGAGCCGCTGCGCGAACTGCAGCGGCGCGATCCAGCCGGAGATGCCGTCCCCGCCCGAGGACTTGATCTTGGCCGCGGCGGACCGGAAGCCGTCCCAGGTGGCCAGGTCGCGCTCGGCGTCGAGCCCCGCCTTCTCGGCTAGTTCCACGTTGTACCAAGTAAGCGTTCCGTACTGCCGGTAGTTCACCATCGGCAGCGAGTACAGCTTGTCGTCGAAGTGCGTGAACCCGTTCAGGAAGCAATCGGCCGGCATCGCGGACAGGTCTTGTTTGGTCAGCTTGATCGGCGCGATCCAGCCGTCCTTCTTCAAGCGCGGCTGCGGCAGCTTCACGCCGGCCGTGGTGTAGATGTCGGGCAGTTGCTTGCTGCCGAACGCCAGCTGCAGCGCCTGGCCCTGCTGGTTCGGGTTGTAAACCGTGTACTGCACAACGGTTCCGGAGGACTTCTGAAAGTCCGCGAACAGCTTCTTGTGCAGGTCCTCGCGGGGCTGGAAGTGGTCCCAGACGCGCAGCGTCTTGGCACCGGCGGCCTGACCACCGCCCCCGGGAGCGGTACTGCAGGCGCTCGCGGCGAGCGCGCCGAGCACACCCCCGGCCGATGCGCCCAGGAACTTTCGCCTGCTGATCATGAGTCCTCCTCGGGAAACGGTGCCCGGCGGGTGTTGGTACAGCGTTGTATCAAGAACTGCGGCGCTGTGTATAGTCCCTGGCGAGGGGAGGTTCCGATGGCCGCAACACTGAGCGACGTCGCCGCGCGGGCCGGAGTGTCGATCAAGACCGTGTCGAACGTCGTGAACGGCACCGGCCGGGTCGGCGCCGCGACCCGCGAACGCGTCGAGCAGGTGATCGAGGAGCTCGGCTACCGCCCGAACGTCTCCGCGCGGAGCCTGCGGCACGGCCGTTCGGGCGTGATCGCCCTGGCCGTGCCGGAGATCGGCAACCAGTACTTCGCGGAGCTGGCCGAGCTGGTGGTGAAGGCCGCGGAGGGCTACGGCTGGACCGTCCTGATCGACCAGACCGAGGCCGATCCGGATCGCGAACGCCTTGTCCTGCAAGGGATCCGGTCGCATCTGATCGACGGCCTGCTGTTCGTCCCCGGCCGGATGCTGACACCGGCGGACTTCGCGGCCCGGACGGACACCACGCCGATGGTGCTGCTCGGCGAGCGGATGACCCGGGTCGCGGACCGGGTGGCGATCGACAGCTACGCGGCCGGGCGCGCCGCGACCGAGCACCTGATCGATCTCGGCCGGAAACGGATCGCCTCGATCGGCGCCGCACCGAGCGGCGACGCCGTCTCCCGCGGCCGCTACGAGGGGTACTGCGACGCGCTGGTTGCCGCCGGCATCCGGCCGGCGGCGCGGCTGGTGATGCCACTGCGGCGCTGGCGCCAGGAAAAGGGCGTGGAGGCGGTCGAACGGCTGCTCTCGCTCAGCAAGCCGCCGGACGCGATCTTCTGCTCCAACGACCTGCTCGCGCACGGCGCGCTGCGGGCCCTGTACGACCACGGCGTCCGGGTGCCGGAGGATGTCGCCGTGGTCGGCATCGACGACATCACCGAGAACCGCTACACCCGGCCGAGTCTCACGTCGATCGCGCCGGACAAGCGGCACATCGCCGAGACCGCGGTCGGGCTGCTGGCCGATCGGTTGAAGGGCAGTTTCTCGGCGGCGCCGCGCGAGTTCATCGCGGGCTTCCATCTCGAGGTCCGGGAGAGCACGGGTGGCTGAGTCACCGCGGGACATCGTCCTGGTGATGACCGACCAGCAGCGCGCGGACCTGACGGCCCGCGAGGGCTTTCCGATCGACTGCACGCCCGCCCTTGACGGTCTCGCTACGACCGGGCGTTGGTTCAACCGTGCGTACACCACGACGCCGCTCTGCGTACCGGCCCGCATCAGTCTGCTGACCGGCCGCTTCCCCTCCGCACACGGCGTGCTCGGCAACAACGGGTACGACGACCCGGTGCGCGGACCGGACCTCATCGACGTACTCAGGAAGGCCGGCTTCCGGACAGCGCTGGTCGGGAAGAATCATTCGCATCTCACCCCTGACCGCCTCGACCACTGGGTCGAGTACAGCCACTTCGGACGGGTGCCGGCAGCCGCGGCAATCGGTCGCGACCGCGAGTTCGACGACTGGCTGCGCGCCAATCCGGGCACGACGCCCACGCCGACGCCGTTCCCGCTGGAGCAGCAGCTGCCGGTGCGAATCGTCGACGAGGCGATCAGCTGGCTGGACTCGGCCGCGCCCGGGGAGCGTTCGTTCCTCTGGCTGTCGGTGCCCGAGCCGCACGTCCCGTACCAGGTGCCCGAGCCGTACTTCCTCGCGCCTGATGCAGTCCCACCGGCCGCGACCACCATCGACGCGTTGTCGGATCGCAGCTTCGACTGGCGCTACGCGGGTCAGCTCGCGCAACGCAGCGGCGAGGCGGATCCGGAGCTGCTGGCGCGAGCCCGGGCGAACTACGTCGGCATGCTGCGGCTCGTCGACGACCAGATCGCGAGACTGGTCGCGCATCTCGAGGAGACCGGCCGGCTGCAGTCGACGCTGTTCGTGCACGTCGCCGATCACGGCGATTTCGCGGGCGAGTACGGGCTGATGCGCAAGGGCCCTGGCCTTCCCGAGGTACTGACCCGGATCCCGATGCTCTTCCACGGGCCCGGGGTCCGCGCGGACGTCCGGCCCAGTCCCGCCCACGTGTCGATCGCCGACGTACTGCCGACGCTGTGTGAGCTCGTAGAGCAGCCCGTGCCCGAGGGCACGCAGGGCCGCAGCCTTGTACCACTGCTGACGGATCCGGACGCCGCTGGGTTCGCCAGTGTCTACGCCGAGCAGGGGTACGGCGAGCCGCTCGACGAGGACGCTCTCGGTGACCGGACCCCTGGTCTGCGCGAGACGGCGTCGGGTGGTGTCGCCGTCGACACCGTCAACGAGGTCACCCAGTCCGGCAAGCGCCGGATGATCCGCGCCGGCCGCTGGAAGCTCCTGTCCACCGCGGACGGTGCGACACAGCTCTTCGACCTGGACGTGGATCCCTTCGAGCTGCAGGACCTGGCCGGCCGGACCGACCTGGCCGCGGCGCTCCGCCGGCTTCAGCAAGAGCTGGCGCGATGGAGCGTCACAGACTGACGAGCGGGCTCGTGATGGTGAGTTCGATGATCGAGTACGAGCTCGGCGGCAGGACCAGTGCGAGACCGTCGTCGAGCTTGACCTCCTCGGACCGCGGCTGAACGCGGTCGGGCTCGGACACGGTGTTCCGGTCGAGCGGGTCCTCGGTGTGCAACTGGTGGACGCGTACCACATTGCTCAGCAGCGGCACACCGAGATCGACCGCCAGCCGTGCGGACCGGTCGCGGTCGCGGTTCACGACCGAGAGCCACACCGTCGTACCGCCCGCGTCCGTCGAGGCACTGACATCGAGCGCCGGCAGCTCGATCGTGGCGCGCTCGAGGGTCTCCCCCGGCACCGCGACGCACTGGGTGTCGCCGCCCAGCGAGACCCGACCGCTATGGTGCCGCTGCAGTTGCAACGGCCAGTAGACCGTCTCCCGCACGACCTGGTCATCGGTGACCACCAGAGCGCCCACGACGTTGATGGTCTGGGCAAAGTTCGCCAGCGTGACGCTGTTCGACTGTCGCTGCAGAACGTTCAGGAACGAGGCGACCGCGAGGGCGTCCACCGTCCGGTAGCGGGTCTCGCCCGGGCGCCACTTCGGGCTCATCTCGAAGCGAGTGGCGTCGGCACAGTTCCACTCGGTGAAGGCCAGCTCGGGCTTCGGCGTGCCGGGCTTCTCGCGGGCGACCAGATCCACAAGGCCCTGGATGGCGACGATCGCGTCCTCGGTGCGGTACGGGCCGCTCAGCACCCTGGCGTAGTCGCCACCTTCGGCGGTCGGGTCGAACTGCCAGTAGGTGTGCAGCGTCAGGTAGTCGATGTGGTCCCAGGCCTCCCGCAACAGCGCGAGATTCCAGTCGATGGACTGGTTCGGCTCGAAACAGCCGATCGCCAGGACCTTCAGCGTCGGGTCGATCCGCTTGATCGCCTTCGCCCATTCGCGGCAGCGGACGGCGTTCTCCTGCGGGCCGACCTGGCCCAGCTCCCAGGTACCCCACTCCTCGTTGCCGATCTGCCAGTACCGGACGTCGAACGGCTCGTCGTACCCGTGCGAACGGCGCAGGTTCGCGTAGACCGAGTCGCCGGTGCCGTTGCAGTACTCGACCCAGGCGAGCGCCTCGCGCAACGATCCGGTGCCGGTGGTCAGGTTGATCTGCGGCTCGGCCCCGATCCGTCGGCAGTACGCGACGAACTCCGCCGTACCGAAGCCGTTGCCGACGTCGTAGCCGAAATGCCAGTCCACGGTTCGCTCGCGCTCCGGGCCGGTCCCCCGCTCCCACTCGTACGACGTGCCGGTGCAGCCACCCGGCCAGCGCACCACCGGGGCGCCGAGTTCGGCGATCGCGTCGACCACGCTCCGGCGCAGGCCGTCGGCGTCCGCGTCCGGATGCCCGGGGTTGTGCAGCGCCTCGTCGGCCACCCACCGGCGCCGGGACAGGAACTGCCCGTAGATCTCCGGCCGGATGGTCGCGCCGACCGTCCCCCGCAGCGTGAACGTCGCCTCTGTACGCACTGATCAGCACCCTTCCGCTGTTTTTCTCTGACTTGAAGATAAAGAGTCGCCGCCGCGGGTGTCAACGTGTCGGACCGCCTGCGACGTGCTAGAACCGTTCCTATGAAGGAGCTCACGCGTTCTGCCCAGCTCAGCGACATCCGGCAGCAGAACTACTCGACGATCATGCGTGAGCTGATGCGCTCCGGCCCGACCGCCCGCACCGACCTCGCGACCGCGATCGGGATGTCCACCGGCTCGGTGACCCGGCTCACGGGCGCGCTGGTCCGCGCCGGGCTGCTCCGCGAGTCCCCCGAACCGGCCCAGCGCGGCACCGGCCGGCCGAAGGTGCCGGTCGGCATCGACGACTCGACGTACGGCGTCGTCGGTGTGCACTTCGGCCTGCACCGGATCAACATGTGCCTGATCGACCTGCGCGGACAGCTCATCGCCGAGGTCCATACGAGCGAGCGCACGACCAGCTTCGAGCGGCTCGCCCGCAGCGCGGCCCGCTCCGTACGGAAGCTGATCGACGGTCACGACCTGACCGTTCTCGGTGTCGGCGCGAGCACCGGCGGCTGGGTCGACAGCGCCCGCGGGCTGGTGCACGGGCAGCCGGTTCTCGACTGGCAGGAGGCCCCACTCGCCTCGACCCTGCACGAGCTGCTCGATCTCCCGATCCTCGTCGACTCCCAGGTCCGGGCACTGGCGCTCGCCGAGCACTGGTTCGGCGCGGCGGTCGGCGTGGACAACTTCGTGCACCTGTTCGTCGGGAACGTGGCCGGCGCGGGGTTCGTGTTCAACGGTTCGCCGTACCGCGGGGTGCATTCGGCGGCGGGCGGTCTCGACCATTTCCCGGTCGCCGGACGGTCCAGCGAGCCGTGCACCTGCGGCAGCCGCAACTGTTTCGCGGTCGTCGGCGGCGACCTCGAGGTCGCCCGCCGGGCTCGCGGCGCCGGCCTGATCACCGACGAGCAGGAGGTGTACGACGTGTTCGCGCTGGCGCTGGGTGGCGACAGCCGCGCGCGCCGCCTGCTGCAGGACCGGGCCGCCCTGGTCGGCACCGCCACGGCCACCCTGATCGAGCTCCTCGATCCGGAGCTGGTCGTGATCGGCGGCGGCATCAGCGCCCCGGTGGACCACGTCTCGATCCTCCGCGAAGCCGCGCAAGACAAACTAGCCACCAATCGAGGCGCCAATGACTCCGCCGAGCGCGGGCGCTCCTTCACCGCGCGGATCCTGCCGAGCGCGTTCGGGCCGCACGCGCTCGGCATCGCCGCCGCCGCCATCATGCTCGACGCCATCTACCGCTCCCCCGAGTCCCTGGTCCCCGCCCTCGTGTAGGGGTAGTGGTGACCTCAGTACTGCAGCTCGATCAGGTTGACTGAGTGTGGCGGCAGATCGGCCTGCACCTTCTGGCCCTTCGGCAGGACCTTGGTCGTGCGTTGGACCGGCTGTGCCTGGTCGTTGTTGTACGCCGTGATGTCGTCGTTCGTGACAGTGGTCTGCCGCGCCGACTTCACCGCCGGACCACCAGCCGGATCAACTGTGATCGGCATCGACGTGTCCAGGCTCCGGTTCACCACGAGCAGCTGCAGACCACCGTGCGCCCGAGTCGCAGCAGCCACCACAGCCGTGTAGTTCTGCCCGGGCAGCACCGGGTTGCCGGTCGTCGTCACCTGCCGCGGTGCCGCCCCGATCATTGGCGCCGCCAACGTCAGCGAGAGTGAGCGCCCGGTGATCCCGAAGCCGGGTGGGGACCCGAGAATGTTGCCCCAGTCCCGTTTCGCCGGATCGGCGTTCGGCCCGCCGTTCAGGTTCGAGTTGATCGACAGCCGGACACCGTTCGTGAGCTGCCCGATCAGCAGCGCAGTCTCGTACACGTTGTGCATCTGCATCGCCGCGAAGTTACCCGGCGTACTGACCCCGGTCGGCCCGTTCCGGCTGATCGTGCCGTACTCCGTCACCGTCAGCGCGGGACGTTTCCGCGGGTCGGGGAAGTTCCTCGCGATGTCCTGCCGCAGCTCGGCGAGCTCCTGCGTCGGTACGTCGCTGGCATTCATCAGCTGCTGGTACATCTCCGTGGAGTCGTACCGGCCGTCGGCGTCACCGCCCGCCTGGTCCGTGTAGGAGTGGATGCCGATGCAGTCGTACGGCCGGGTGCCCATCGCCGCGACGAACTCCGGCTTGCCCCAGCCCGAGCAGACCGTGATCTTCGGGTCGACCGCCTTCATCGCCCGGACGAAGTCGAGGAACCCGTCCTGCCGGCCGGTGGTGTACTCGATGCTCAGCGCGGCACCCCGCACCGGGATCGCCCCGTGCGTCCCATCCCCGAACTTGATCGTGCCGTCGGCCTTTCCGACCTCGTACACCTGATCCGTCGCACCCGCAGTCGCCAGCGAGTCAACCCGCTTCCACTCCACTCCGTCCACCGTGAGCACCGGCTCCGCAATCGGCCCCGACGCGGCAGTCGTGTCGGCAGGCAACGCGATCGGGTTGTACCGCGTGCGGTACGTCTGGCCGGCGGCACCCGTGCTCGTCTTCCGGTTCACCAGATCGCAGCCGCTGAACAGGCCGTCGTCGTCCTGGTACGTCGTCGACGCGGCCGTCTGCCGGCTCCATCCACCCTCGATGAACTGCCGCACGCGGGTCTGCGGGTCCTGGTCCCGCCAGTACCGCTGCCCGTCGAGGAACGGCTCGT
>DASSDE010000892.1:0-4702 GCA_035697365.1 Kribbella sp.
GAAGGCGAGCGCGTCGAGCATCCGGACTACTCCTTCGACCTCGACGACGAGGCGATCAAGGGCTTCTACCGGGACATGGTCCTGGTGCGCCGGATCGATACCGAGGCGACCGCCCTGCAGCGCCAGGGTGAACTCGGCCTCTGGGCCTCGCTGCTCGGCCAGGAGGCCGCGCAGATCGGGTCCGGCCGGGCGCTGAACAAGAAGGACATGGTCTTCCCGACGTACCGCGAGCACGGCGTCGCGTGGTGTCAGGGGGTCAACCCGCTGAACCTGCTCGGCCTGTTCCGCGGCGTCGACCAGGGCGCGTGGGACCCCAAGGACAACAACTTCCACCTGTACACGATCGTGATCGGCGCGCAAACGCTGCACGCCACCGGGTACGCGATGGGTCAGCAGCGCGACCACGCGATCGGCGACGCCGACGACGGCGAGGCCACGATCGCGTACTTCGGCGACGGCGCCAGCAGCCAGGGCGACGTCAACGAGGCGTTCATCTGGGCCTCGGTGTTCAACGCGCCGGTGGTGTTCTTCTGCCAGAACAACCAGTGGGCGATCTCGGAGCCGATCGACCGGCAGACCCGGATCCCGCTGTACCAGCGCGCGGCCGGCTTCGGCTTCCCGGGCGTCCGCGTCGACGGCAACGACGTGCTCGCGACGTACGCCGTGACGCAGCAGGCCCTGAAGCGCGCCCGCGAGGGCAGTGGGCCGTCGCTGATCGAGGCGTACACGTACCGGATGGGTGCACACACGACCTCCGACGACCCGACGAAGTACCGCCTGAGCGAGGACCTCGAGCACTGGAAGCTCAAGGACCCGATCGAGCGCGTGCACGCGTACCTGACCCGGCATGCCGGGGTCGGCCACGACTACTTCGACGAGGTCGAGGCGGAGGCCGACAAGGTCGCCGCGGAGCTGCGGGCCGGCTGCCTGGCGCTGCCGGAGCCGGAGCTGACCGACTTCTTCCAGCACGTGTACGTCGAGGAGACGCCACAACTGGCCGAGCAGCGTGGGCAGTACGCCGCGTACGCCGCTTCGTTCGAAGGCGAGGGCTGAGCGATGACCAAGAGCACTCTCGGCAAGGCCATCAACGCCGGACTCCGGGCCGCGATGGAGAAGGACCCGAAGGTCGTCGTGATGGGCGAGGACATCGGCAAGCTCGGCGGCGTCTTCCGGGTCACCGAGGGCCTGCAGAAGGACTTCGGCGAGGACCGGGTGATCGACACCCCGCTGGCCGAGTCCGGGATCATCGGCACCGCGGTCGGCCTCGCGCTGCGCGGGTACCGCCCGGTGTGCGAGATCCAGTTCGACGGGTTCGTGTTCCCGGCGTACGACCAGATCGTCAGCCAGGTCGCGAAGATGCACTACCGGTCGGCGGGCAAGATCAAGATGCCGATCGTCATCCGGATCCCGTACGGCGGTGGCATCGGCGCGGTCGAGCACCACTCGGAGTCGCCGGAGACGCTGTTCGCGCACGTACCGGGGCTCAAGGTCGTCTCCTGCGGCGACCCGGTGGATGCGTACTGGATGATCCAGCAGGCGATCGCGTCCGACGACCCGGTGATCTTCTTCGAGCCGAAGCGCCGGTACCACGAGAAGGCCGAGCTGGACGAGTCCACGCCGCCGGCCCTCCCGTTGCACAAGGCGAAGGTGGTGCGCGAGGGGACGGACGCGACGCTGCTCTGCTACGGGCCGATGGTGAAGACCTGCGTCCAGGCGGCCGAGGCCGCGGTCGACGACGGGCGGAACCTGGAGGTCATCGATCTGCGGACGATCGCGCCGTTCGACCTGCAGACGATCTTCGCCTCGGTCAAGAAGACGCGGCGCGCGGTCGTGGTGCACGAGGCGCCGTACTCGTTCGGTCCCGGCTCGGAGATCGCGGCGCGGGTGACCGAGGAGTGCTTCTACCACCTCGAGGCGCCGGTGCTGCGCGTGACCGGGTACGACACTCCGTACCCGCCGTCGCGGATGGAGGACGACTACCTGCCGGACCTCGATCGGGTCCTGGACGGCGTCGACCGTGTGATGGGGTACTGATGGGCACGCAGCAGTTCCGCCTCCCCGACGTCGGTGAAGGGCTCGTCGAGGCGGAGATCGTCAGCTGGAAGGTCAAGCCCGGCGACACCGTCAAGCTGAACGACACGATCGTCGAGATCGAGACCGCGAAGTCACTGGTCGAGCTGCCGGTTCCGTTCGCGGGCGTCGTCAAGGAGCTCTTGGTCCCCGAGGGTGAAACGGTGGACGTCGGCACCCCGATCATCGCGGTGGAGACCGAGTCCGCGGGCGACGAGCCGCTCGCCGACGACCTGGTCCCCTCCGTCCCGGAGCCGGAGGAGAACGGCGGCCGTACCGCGGTCCTGGTCGGCTACGGCCCCAAAACCACCGAAGCCAAACGCCGCCAACGCAAACCCGCCGCCGGCGCACCTGCTGGTGGCGTGGCAGGCACGACGCCAGCCCAGACACCGGCTGCAGGCGCACCGGGTGCCGCCGCTCTCGCAGCAACCCCGGCCCCGCCGCCGGCCCCCGCCGCTGCCCCAGCGCCGGCGGCACAGGCTCCCGCCGCTCGCGCCGTGGGCGACTCCCTTGCCACCCCGGTGCCGCAGGCGCCGGTTGCTGGGGGCAATGGGGCTGTGCAGGTGTTGGCGAAGCCGCCGGTGCGGAAGTTGGCCAAGGACCTGGGGATCGACCTGGGTACGGTGACGGCGACCGGCGCCGGTGGTGTGATCACGCGGGCGGACGTCGAGGCGTACGTCGCCGCGCCAACACCGGCGCCTGCTGAGGCGGAACTGCCCACCCTCGTCACGTACGAATCGGCGCCGGTGGTGAGCGGGCGCGAGGACACTCGCGTTCCCGTCAAGGGTGTGCAGAAGGTGATGGCACAGGCGATGGTCGCCAGTGCGTTCACCGCGCCGCACGTGACCGAGTGGATCACCGTCGACGTCAGCGCCACGATGGAGCTGGTCGAGCGCCTGAAGACGGACAGGGCGTTCAAGGACCTGCGCGTCTCACCGCTGTTGGTCGTCGCGAAGGCGGTCACGCTGGCGGCCCGCCGTACGCCGATCATCAACGCGGCCTGGGACGAGCAAGCCCAGGAGATCGTCTACAAGGGCGCGGTCAACCTCGGTATCGCCGCGGCCACGCCGCGCGGGCTGATCGTCCCGAACATCAAGGGCGCCGACGCGCTCACCCTGCCGGACCTGTGCAAGGCGCTGAACGACTTGGTCGCCACCGCCCGCGAGGGCAAGACCCAGCCGGCGGACCAGGCCGGCGGTTCGTTCACGATCACCAACGTCGGCGTGTTCGGCGTCGACGCGGGGACGCCGATCATCAACCCGGGCGAGGCCGCGATCCTCGCGTTCGGCGCGATCCGCAAGCAGCCGTGGGTGGTGGACGACGAGATTGTCCCGCGCTGGATCACCACGCTCGCGCTGTCCTTCGACCACCGCCTGATCGACGGCGAGAAGGGCTCCATCTTCCTCGCCGACGTAGCAAGCATCCTCGAGGACCCCGCGCGCGCACTGATGTTCTGAGCTCCAGTACGACGGAAGGCCCGGACGATCCCGCCCGGGCCTTCCGCCTTGTACAGGTCAGCTGTCCACGACCTGGCCCAGGATGAAGTGAAGCGCCTGGGCAGTCGTCGGGAAGGACGCGTCCGGGCTCGGAGAACCGACGCCGTTGGCCGCTTGCCCGACGAGCACCGTCCGGCAGCCGGCGGCTTGCCCAGCCTGGACATCGCTTGGCGCGTCGCCGACCATCCACGACCTGCCGAGATCGAGATCCAGCCGAACCGCGGACTTCAGCAACATGCCAGGGGCCGGCTTGCGGCATCGGCAGACCATGGTCAGCCCCCGCACCACACCGTCCGGATGGTGCGGACACACCTCGACCGAGTCCAGCTCTGTGCCTTCGCGGATCAGCAGCCGATCGAGGTGCGCGTGCATGGCCGCCAGCGCGGCGCCGTCGAAGAAGCCGCGCGCAAGGCCCGACTGATTCGTCACGAGGACCACCGCCAGCCCGGCGCGCCGCAACAACCTGATGCCCGCCGCGACACCGGACTGGAGCACCAGGTCTTCCGGACGGCTCGGATAGTCACGAGGCTCTGTCACGGTGCCGTCGCGATCCAGGAACACGGCCGGTCTCATCAGGGTGCTCCTGCTCAGGCGGATCAGATACGCGAGACGCGCTGCGATACTGCGGCCAGAAGGGAACGGTCGGCCGCTTCGGAGACCAGTGGTGGGACCGGAAAGGCTGGATAGTTGTTGCGGGCTCGGGCTTCCATCATCGCGCGCACTCGTGCGGCCGGCTTGTCAGCTGCTGGAGATTCTTGGTCGCCCCAGACCCAGCCCTGCAGCAATGGGCGTACGTCGAACCGCAGCGACTCGAAGATCGCGTCGGCGTACACGTCGACCAGTTCGCCGCCGTTGGCGAACTGCGAGAAGAACTGCCCGTTCCGTACGATCTCGTTGACACACAGGCGATCCATCGACAGCCGGCGATCGCCACGCCGGTAGGCGAGGGCACGCTCGAGGAACATCGTGCTCGAGAAGTCGGCCAGCAGGTAGATCCCGTGCTGGTCCACCCCGGTGTCCTTGAACTTGATGTCGAAGTTGAACAGACCCTGATCCATCAGCGCGGTCCAGTGTCTGACGTGCGTGGACACCCATCCGGAAGCGAGGCGCGTGTCCTCGAGGCATCGTCCGCCGAG
>DASSDE010000893.1:0-2244 GCA_035697365.1 Kribbella sp.
CGCCTCGGTGAAGCTCACCGGGACGTTCAGCGTCAGGTGCTCACCCTGCCGACCGAAGATCCGGTGCGACTTGGTGTGCACGGTGACGTACAGGTCGCCCGCGGGGCCACCTCGCTCGCCGGCCGCGCCCTTGCCCTTCAGGCGGATCCGCTGGCCGTCCTGCACACCCGCGGGGATCCGGACCTGCATGGTCTTGCTCGACTGGCCGCGGCCGGAGCCGTGGCAGGTCTCGCACGGCTGGTCGACGACCAGACCGCGGCCCTTGCACTCGGTGCACGGCTCGGTCATGGCGAACACGCCGCCCTGGACCGAGGTCTGCATGCCGGTGCCCTCGCACTTGAGGCAGACCTTCGGCACGGTGCCGTACTTCGCGCCGGTTCCCCGGCAGGTCGGGCACGGCTCGTCGCTGGTCATCCGGAGGCCGACCGTGACACCGTTCACGGCCTCGGCGAACTCGATCGTCGCCTCGGTCTCGATGTCCTGGCCGCGCCGCGGACGGGCCGTCGTGGTGGTCGTCCGCTGGCCGCCACCGCCGAACATGCCGCCCAGGATGTCGCCGAGGCCGCCGCCGGTACTCTGCCCGCCGCCCCGGTTGAACAGGTCGCCGACGTCGAAGTTGAACCCGCCGCCGCCCTGGCCACCGCTGCCGCTGGGCATCCGGAAGCCGCCGCTGCCGAACAGCCGGCGCGCCTCGTCGTACTCCTTGCGCTTCTTCGGGTCGCCGACCACGTCGTACGCCTCGGAGACCTCCTTGAACTTGGCCTCCGCCTTGGTGTCGCCGGCGTTGGAGTCAGGGTGGTACTTGCGTGCCAGCTTGCGGTAGGACTTCTTGATCTCGTCGGCCTCGGCGGTCTTGGAGACGCCCAGAACCTTGTAGAAGTCCTTCTCGATCCAGTCCTTCGTGCTCATCCGGCGCCTCCCCTCCCGTCTCGACCTGTGTTACTTCGCGGACCCGTCCGCGTCTTCATCTGTGTTCTCCACCGGTCCGTCAGCCGTCGTGGCCTCGCCCGGCAGTTGTTCGGTCGGCTCCGACACGGCCACCCGGGCTGCCCGCAGAACACGCTCCCCGAGCCGGTAGCCCGGTTGCATGATCATCGTCGCGGTCGGACCGTCGACGTCGTCGGAGTAGTTGTGCAGCAGGGCCTCGTGGATCCGCGGGTCGAAGGCATCGCCCTTCTCGCCGAACTTCACCAGGCCGAGCTTCTCGGTGACCCGCTCCAGCGACTCCGAGACCGCCTTGAACGCGCCCTCCAGTTCGCCGGCCTCGCGGGCCCGGCCGACATCGTCCAGGATCCCGAGCAGCTCAGTGAGGACAGTGCCGACCACCAGCTCCCGGGCCGCCTCGCGGTCCCGGTCGACGCGGCGCTTGTAGTTCACGTACTCCGCCTGCAGTCGCTGCAGGTCGGCCGTACGCTCCTTGAGCGCCTCGGTCAGCAGAGCCTCCTGAGCGGACGGACCAATCAGGTCGGACGGGTCCCGGGGCGGCTGGCCCGCGGGCCCGTCGGCCGCGGGGGCCCCGGACGTGTCCGAGGGCTCCCGCAGCTTGCCGGTCTCCGGGTCGATCCGGCGCTTGTCGCGGACGACGGGCTCGCCGTCACCGAACTCGCTGCCAGTCGGTCGATCCGTCACTTGTCCTCCGTCTTGTCCTGCGGCCGGTCCTCGTCCACGATCTCGGCGTCGACCACGTCGTCGTCGTTGCTCGCGTTGGTCGTGTCCTCGGAGGTCGCGCCGTCCTCGGTCGAGCCACCGGCGGCCTGGGCGTTCGCGTACATCGCGGCACCCATCTTCTGGCTGGACTGGGCGAGCTTCTCCGAGGCAGCCTTGATCGCGTCGGCGTCGTCACCCTCGAGGGCCTTCTTCAGCTCGGCCACGCCGTCCTTGACCTCGGTCTTGACGTCGTCCGGGACCTTGTCCTCGTTCTCCTGCAGGAACTTCTCGGTCTGGTAGACGAGGCTCTCGGCCTGGTTCCGGTTCTCGACGGCCTCGCGGCGCTGCCGGTCCTCCTCGGCGTACTGCTCGGCGTCGCGGACCATCGACTCGATGTCGGTCTTCGGCAGCGCGGAGCCACCGGTCACCGTCATCCGCTGCTCCTTGCCGGTGGCCAGGTCCTTGGCGTTCACGTGCACGATGCCGTTCGCGTCGATGTCGAAGGTGACCTCGATCTGCGGCACGTTCCGCGGCGCCGGCGGCAGGCCGGTCAGCTCGAAGTTGCCGAGCGACTTGTTGTCGCGGGCCATCTCGCGC
>DASSDE010000894.1:0-2265 GCA_035697365.1 Kribbella sp.
GCATCAGAACGAGGTGGTCGTCGCCGCGATCGTCGCGACCGTGGCGGCCTACGCCCGCGGCGGGTACGACGTGGTCGTCGACGGGGTCATCGGGCCCTGGTTCCTGGCGCCGTTCCGCGCCGCCGCCGCGGAGGGGAACTGGTCGATGTCGTACGTCGTCCTGCGGCCGGATCTCGGGACCACCTTGCGGCGCGGACAGGCCCGCCCGGAGCCGGAGCTGACCGACGTCGACGCGCTCACCGGACTGCACGGTGCGTTCGCCGATCTGGGGCCGCTCGAACCGCACGTCCTCGACAGTACGCGTCTCGATGTCACTCGAACGGCCGTCCAGGTTCGGGAGGCTGTTGCCTCCGGCTCCTATCTGCTCAGTGCCGGAACAGCCGTACGCCGGTCGCGGACCACTTGATCCCGCGGTCGGCGCACGCTGCCGCGACCTCGGTTGACCGGATCGACCCACCAGGCTCGACGATGTGCGTCACGCCGTACCGCGCAGCCTCCTCGACGTTGTCGGCGAACGGCAGTGCTCCGTCGGAGACCATCGTGACGCCGGTCAACGGCTCGTCGGAGTGTCCTGACCACCACAACGCGGCCTTCGCGCCGGCCAGCCGGGTGCAGTCGACCCGGGACTGCTGCCCGGCGCCGACGCCGATCGTCATCGCGTCCTTCACCATCACCACAGTGTTGGATTGGGTGTACCGGGCAACGATCATCCCGAGCACCGCGTCGTCCGGCAGGTCGCGAGGCACCGGCAGCGCGTCCCGGTCCTGCGTCAGCCGGACGCCGTACACGTCCCGCACCTCCTGCACCGGCGGCTCGTACGACGCGTCCATCGCGAGCACCAGGTACGTCCCGCGCTTCTTCGCCGCGAGGATCTCCAGCACGCCGTCGTCGTATCCGGGCGCGATGATCCCGTCCGAGACCACCCGCTTCAGCACCGCGGCCAGCTCCAGGTCGACCGGGTGCGAGACCGCCACGAAGTCGCCGTACGACGACTTGGGGTCCGCGTCCCGCGCCCGCGTGTACGCCTCCGCGACCGTCGCGCCGAGCGCAGCACCGGCGGGGGAGACGTGCTTGTACGACGCCGCAGCCGGCGCGCCGAACACCTGCGCAGCCTCCCGCACGAGCTGCCAACCGGTGAGAGCGTCGAGCAGGTTGATGTACGACGGTTCGCCCGCGAGGACCGCGAACGGTGCATCGTCGACAGTGGCCGTCTGGTGAGGATTCATGCCGTACCGCAGACGCATCAGGACCTCCGAGTCTTTTCGGAGGCGCCCAGGCGGACGACGCCTTGCACTTCGCTCCCTGGTGGTGACCCACCTTCGCCAGTCGCGGTGTGCCGTCAGCCTACTGGGTCTACTTGGTCGCGCGAACGACCAGTAGCGGCGCCTTGCCGGTGAGCGGCTCTCCGTGCCAGCCGCCGTCGATCACCACGTCCGTGAAACCCGCGGCCCGGAGATCGGCGGTGATCTCGTCGGCGGAGCGGAAGTACAAGACGTTGCGGTAGATCCGGTCGTGGCCGTCCGGGAAGACGTTGTGCGCGTCGAACACCACCCGGCCGTCGCCGACCTCGGTCAGCTCGAGCCATTCCTTCAGGTGGCCGGCGGGGGTGTCCCGTTCGCCGTACGTCGCCTCGCTCGTCCACTGCAGCCAGGCCCGCGCCGCCGGGTTGCGCGACTCGAACGCGAGCATCCCGCCGGGACGCAGCGCAGCGGCCAAGGCGGTGACGGCGGCCGCGTGCTCCGCGACGTGCATCATCGTGTTGCCGCTGCTGACCACGAGATCCACGTCGCCGGTCGGCTGCACGGCACGGTGGTCCCCGTCGACCCAGGTGACCGCGTCGGCGCCGGGCTGCCGGCGCGCGTACCCGAGCATGGTCGTACTCGGATCGACGCCGATCACCACTCGTCCGGGCGCGGCGAGAGACCGGGTGAGCAGGCCCGTGCCGCACCCGAAGTCCACGACCTTGTGGGCACCTTCGGCCAGCCCCAGGTAGTACTTGTGGTCGTCACCGGCCGGGTTGTCCAAGTCGTAGAGCTCTACTAGTTGCTCGTCGCCGTACGGGTCCTCGGTCACCACTGTGATGCTAGCGCCCCGCCCGTGAACCGGACGCCGCGTCCGTAAGACAGCTGTCTCAGGAAGTGAGATGTCAGCGGGGTGAACTTGACCCGGTCGGCGGTTGTCGGCGAATAATGCCTACATGCGATCGATTCTCCTCGTACTTGTGCGGCGCGCCGACTGACGCGACCACTGAGTCGAGCGCGCCCC
>DASSDE010000895.1:0-4221 GCA_035697365.1 Kribbella sp.
CGTCGGCACCCGGAGCAGGTTGCCCACGGCATCGGCCGGACGCACGAACGGCGGCGTGATGTTGTGCGGGCGGTCCGCGACCGCCGTACAGACCTGGTCCGCGGCCTGCTCCGGTGACAGGCCGGGCAGCTTGTTCAGCAAGGGCGTCGGTTCGCTCATCCGGGTGTGCACCAGCCCCATGTAGACGGTCGACGTGGTCACCCCGTCCCCACGAACCTCCTGCGCCACACACCGCAGCCACACGTCGAACGCGCTCTTCGACGCCAGGTACGCCGACCAGCGCGCCATCGGCGGCGTCCGTACGCCGGCCGTCGACACGTTCACGATGTGCCCGGACCGCCGCTCGCGCATCGACGGCAGCAGTTCGAGCACGAGCTTCGCCGGGCCGAGGTAGTTCACCGCGTTGGTCCGCTCGATGTCGTGGAACCGCTGGTACGTGTCCGCGATCGACCGCCGGATCGACTTGCCGGCGTTGTTCACCAGTACGTCGACCTGCCCGTGGTCGGCGAGCACCGTCCGCACCAGCTGCTCGACCGCTGCCGGATCCGCGAGATTCGCCGGATACACGAACGCCGACCCGCCGGCGGACCGGATCTCGTCGGCCACGACCTGCAACTGGTCGGCGGTCCGCGCCACGAGCAGCACCGTCGCACCGGCCGCCGCCAGCCGCCGCGCGGTCGCCTCACCGATCCCGTACGACGAACCGGTCACCAGGACCACCTTGCCGCGCACGGCCGCGGCCAGCCGTTCGTCGGAGATCCTGGTACGCCCGTTCGTCAGCGCGACGAGCAACGGCCACCCGACCGGACGCTTCGCAGTCACCATGGCGCCGACATTACCCGCTAGTAGTCAGTCGTGGGAGCCCTCCGCAACCACTCCTTCACGAACGCGTGCAACAGCTCCGGCTGCTCGAGCTGCAGGTTGTGCCCGGCGACATCGAGCACGGCGTACGTCGCGCGCGGGTAGTGGGGGAGCAGGTCGTACTGATCCGCATAGCCGGTCACGGCGTCCTGCCGCCCGCACAGGATGAGTGTCGGACCGACGTACGGCGGCCCGCTCTCCGGCCTGGTCGACAACGCCCAGTTGCGCTGGATGCGCTCGAGCGCCGCCTCGTCCGCGACCTCGAGCCCGGGCGCAACGTCTCGGCGATACGCCGCCAGTGCCGCGGCGGACTGGACGACGGCGAGGTCGGTGAAGTCCTCGCCTTCGCGCAGCGATTCGAGCACCCCGGGCTCGGTCCGCAGGACGACATGTTCGGGAAGCCGGCGGTCGGCGTGCTTCAGTGTGCCGACCGGGGAGAGCAGGGCAAGGCCGAGAATCTGCTCGGGCCGCTCGGCGACCAGCCCACGCGCGAGGTAGCCGCCGTACGACTGGCCGATCAGCAGGAACGGCTCCGTGCCGATGTGTTCGTCGATGAACGCCCGGACGGCCGCCATGATGCCGTCGGAGCTGTCGATGTCGCCGGCCGGGCTCTGGCCCATCCCGGGCAGGTCGGGATACAGCCTGCGGTACCCGGACAGCTCGGCGAAGACCGGCTCGAGACAACCGGTCATCAGCCGGTGATCGGGCGACCAGCCGTGCAGCGCGAGGACCGGCGTCCCCTCGCCGAACGCCACGTAGTGCAATCCCATGACAGCTGCCTTCCGCGTTGCCTGCTGTGAGCGAACCAAGTTGTAGCAAGCCCTGCCGACAGTTCTAGAGTTCAGACCATGGCCCGTCACTCCGCGCTCCCTCCCGTCCCCGATGCCGCCGTCCTTCGAGCCCGCCTGGACCGTGCCCGCGAGACCGCGGCCGGTACGGGTCTGGTCATCGCGCCAGGCTCTGATCTGCGGTACCTGATCGGCCGCGCCGGTGGGTCGTTCGAACGGCTGACGACGCTGGTGATCCCGGCTGACGGAGCGCCGGCGCTGATCGTGCCGAAGCTGGAGGCGCCCGGATTCGACGGGCTGCCGCTGGCGGATCTCGGCGTCGAGGTCGTCACCTGGGTGGACAGCGTCGACCCGTACCGGCTGGCCGCGGACCGCCTGGGCGGCAGCGAGCGGGTCGCGGTCAGCGACTTCACCCCCGCTCTGCACGTGCTCGGTCTCCGCGAGGCCCTGCCGAAGGCGGAGCAGGTGCTGGCGGGGCCGATCGTCCGCGAGCTGCGGATGCGCAAGGACGCCGCCGAGATCGACGCGCTCCGAAAGGCCGGCGCCGCGATCGACCGCGTGCACGCGCGGGTCGGCGAGTGGCTGCGCCCCGGCCGGACCGAGGCCGAGGTCGGCGCGGACATCGAGGCCGCGATCGTCGCGGAAGGCCACACCGAGGCCGACTTCGTCATCGTGGGCAGCGGCCCGAACGGCGCCAGCCCGCACCACGCGCTCTCCGGCCGGGTGATCGAGGCCGGTGATGTCGTGGTCGTCGACATCGGCGGACCTGTTGCCGAGGGCTACAACTCCGACTCCACCCGGACGTACGCCGTCGGTACGCCGCGGGACGCCGACGTGTCCGCGACGTACGCCGTGCTGCAGCAGGCGCAGCAGGCAGCCGTCGACGCTGTACGGCCGGGAGCGACCGCGGAGTCGATCGACGCGGCGGCCCGCGAAGTGATCGCCGCCGCCGGCTTCGGCGAGTACTTCATCCACCGGACCGGCCACGGGATCGGGCTGGACGTGCATGAGCACCCCTACATCGTCGCGGGCAACGACCTTGCGCTGGAGCCGGGCATGGCGTTCAGCATCGAGCCGGGCATCTACCAGGCCGGTCGCTGGGGCGCCCGCATCGAGGACATCGTCGTCGTGACCGAGGACGGCGTCGAGCCGATGAACAAGCAGCCGCACGAGCTTGTCGTGCTCTGACTCAGCTCGCGCGGAACGTCTTGCGGTAGGCGAGGGGCGAGACGCCCAGCTCCAGTCGCAGGTGATGCCGCAGGGAGGCGGCCGTACCCAGACCGGCCTCGTCGGCCACCCGGTCGACCGACAGGTCGGTGGTCTCCAGCAGCTGACACGCATGCCGCACCCGCTGCTGTAGCAACCAGGTGCCGGGGGACTGCCCAGTCTCGGCCTTGAAGCGGCGGCTGAACGTGCGCACGCTCATCCGTGCATGCGCTGCCATCGCCGCCAGGCTGATCTCCTGGGCGAGCCGCTCGAGCACCCACGCCCGCGTCGGCGACGTACCCTCGCTGCCTTCCTCCGGTACGACACGCTCGATGAACTGCGACTGCCCGCCGTCACGCCACGGCGGAACCACGCAGTGCCGGGCGGCTCGGTTGGCGACCTCGCTGCCGAAGTCGCGGCGGACCAGGTGCAGACACAGGTCGACGCCCGCGGCGAGACCGGCCGAGGTAAGCACATCCCCGTCGTCGATGAACAGGCGGTCCTCGTCGAGCAGCACCCGCGGATACACCTTGCGGAACAGCTCGGCGCGCAGCCAGTGCGTGGTCGCCGGGCGGCCGTTGAGGTATCCGGCTGCGCCGAGTACGAACGCGCCGGTGCAGATCGAGGCGATCCGGGTCCCCGGGCGGATCGTCGCCAGCGCAGCGGCCAGATCGTCGGGCAGCGTTCCCTCGTACCGCGGCTGCTGGATGTAGGTGCCGGGGATGATGACGGTGTCCGCTGCGGCGAGTGCCTCGGGGCCGTGGTCGGGGACGATGGTGAACCCGGCCCCGGCCCGGACCGGGGCGCCGAGGCCGCAGACACGGACGTCGTACAGCTGCGTGCCATCGGCCTTGGTGGCGGCGCCGAACACGGTCGGCGGGATGGTCAGGTCGAACCCGACGACCGGCTCGAGCGCGAGGACGGCGATCACGTGCGGGGCGACTGGACGAGCCAT
Organism: Kribbella sp.; assembly: GCA_035697365.1. Taxonomy (GTDB): domain Bacteria; phylum Actinomycetota; class Actinomycetes; order Propionibacteriales; family Kribbellaceae; genus Kribbella. The sequence goes on from DASSDE010000895.1 coordinate 3,811, forward strand.
GGCCATATCTTGACACATGTTGTCAGTCTGGCCACTAGTTCGACCGTCGTCGAACCGGCACGCTGGTCCGGTGACACAGATTGTGGAGACGAAGAAGGCTCCCCGGGTGCACCTGGCCTGGGCGGTCGCGGTGGTGGGGTTCGTGACGCTGATCGGCGCGGCCGGCTTCCGGTCGGTGCCGAGTGTGCTGCTCGACCCGTTGCACGAGGAGTTCGGGTGGTCGCACGCGACGATCTCGACGGCGGTGTCGATCAACCTGCTGCTGTTCGGCGGCATCTCGCCGTTCGCGGCCGCGCTGATGGACCGGTTGGGCCTGCGGAAGGTGGTCAGCGGGGCCCTGCTGCTGATCGCGCTCGGCAGCGGCCTGACCGTGTTCATGACGGCGTCCTGGCAGTTGCTGCTCTGCTGGGG
>DASSDE010000896.1:0-7297 GCA_035697365.1 Kribbella sp.
GGGGAGTCGGTCAGGCCGTACGCCAGCGTCAGCGGGCGCGTCTGCTGCTGATGCTGGTAGGCGCCACCGTCGCCGGTCCACGACTCGATGCCCGCCAAGTACGCCTCCTCGGCCGGCGAGAGATCACTGTGGTCGGCCGCACCCATCACAGCCATCAGGTGGATGCCGGCGACCGCCTCCGGGTGCGCCGCCCCGAGCCGCGAGGTGATCCCGGCGCCGAGATCACCCCCGTGCGCCACATAGTGGTGGTATCCGAGCCCGGACATCAAGCGATGCCAGAGTTCGTACGTCGGAACCGCGGCCGGCGCCTCGGCGGGCTGATCGGAGAACGTGAACCCCGGCAGCGACGGTACGACGACGTCGTGTCCGAGGGCGGCCAGCCGATGCGCGAGCGGGATCAGCTCGGCGAAGGTGCTCGGCCACCCGTTGGTGAGGATCAGCGGAAGGCCGGTCGGGTCCTCCGCGCGCACGTGCAGGAAGTGCACCCGCTGTCCGCTGACGGTCGCGATGCGCTGGGGCTCGGCGTTCAGGCGTCGTTCGTGACTGCGCCAGTCGAATCCCTCGGTCCAGTAACCGACCAGGCGCGCGAGAACCGCCCGGTCGGTTCCGGCCGCCCAGGCAGGCTCGGGCCACGCTCTGGGCCACCGCGTGGCCGACAGGCGACGCTGCAGGTCCTCGAGGTCGTCCTGCGGCACTGCGATGGCGAACTCGGCAACGTCGAGCGTGCTCATGTTTCCTCCAACGATGCCTCGGATCAGGCGGTGCCTTGGGCGACGAACATCCCGGCGTGGTCGGTGGCGAATTCGGTGATGTCGCGCGCCGGTCGCCCGGTCAGGTCCTCGACGGAGGTGTGCACCTCGGCGGCCTCGCCACGGGAGTAGTGGGCGTAGTCCTCGACCAGGCCCTCGAGCTGCCACGGCGGCAGGACGCCGGTCAGCGCCTCGGTGAACTGTGCGGCCGGCACGTCCTGGAACGTGATGGTCCGGCCGGTCGCCTCCGAGAGAGCCTGCGCGATCTCGGTGTGGGTGACCGCCCGGGGTCCCGTCAAGGTGTAGGTGCGCCCGCTCGCCGGCTCGGTGAGTGCGGCCGCGGCGGACGCTGCGATGTCGCGCGTGTCGATGATGCTGACGGCCGCGTCCCCGATGGGTGCGGCGAACCAGCCCTGCGCGATCGTCGCCGCGAAACCCACGAGAGCCTGCATGTACAGATTGGGCCGCAGGACGGTGTGGCTGATGCCGAGGTCCCGGACGGACGCCTCGACCTGAGCGTGCCAGCGCAAGAACCGTACCGGCGAGTCCAGGCTCGCGGCGTACTGGGAGAGCAGGACCAGCCGCTCGACGCCGGCCTGCTGGGCGAGGGCGGCGAAGTTCATTTGGACCTCGGCGGCGTTCTCGGCCGACGGGCTGTTGAGGAACGCGGCGTCGACGCCGTCCAGCGCGGCCTTGACCGTGTCGGCATCGGTCAGGTCGGCGACGACGTTCTCGACGCCGGCGACGGTTCGGTCAGGATTGCGGACCATGGCGCGTACGTTCACACCACGCGCTTGAAGCGCGGGAACGAGCGCGGATCCAACGGTTCCGGTCGCTCCGGTCACGAGGACGGTGGTCATCGGTGGCTTTCCTTTCTCGTACTGGACTGTTCCAGCATTGCGGAGTGATCGCGTGACAACCAGGCAACGACAGTCTCTGGCAAGATGCGGGGCAGTCGGGTTGACCTTCGAGTTGGTGCAGGGATGAGGGTCGGGGCATGACGATCAGTGAGTTTGCGCGGCTGGTGGGGCTGGCGCCGAGTGCGTTGCGGTTCTACGACGACTGCGGGCTGCTGCCACCCGCCGAGGTCGACGCGACCAACGGCTACCGGTACTACGACGCGTCGCAGGCCGATCGGGCGCGGTTGCTTCGCGACCTGCGCGAGATCGACCTGCCGCTGCCGGACGTTCGGCTCGCCCTGGACGCACCGCCCGCCGAGGTTGCCGAGCTGGTCCGCGCACACCTTCGTACGTTGGAGGCCAAGTCCACCGCGACCCGCGATGCCGCGACCCGGCTGCTCACCCAGCTCCTCTCACAGCAGACGACGGCGGTGCTGGGCGGTCCCGAATTCGCGAGTGCGGTCCGGCAGGTCGCGCCGACTGCTGCTCCGACGGACGAGTACCCGGGGCTGGACTGTGTGCTGATCGAGCTGTCGCCGGACGAGATCACCTTCGTGGCGACTGACCGCTACCGGCTGGCGATGCGGACCGTACGGCCGGTGGAGTTCGCCGGCGCCACGGCGCGGGTCCTCGCACCCGCGGCGGAGCTGATCGCCTTGAGCCGTTGGGCCGCGGCCGGAGAGGTCGTACGGGTGGAGGTGGACGGAGGGCTGGTGCTCGCACGGGAGGATGAGGCCCGAGCGCTTGCCGTCTCCGCTGCCGAGTACCCGGCGTATCAGCAGATTCTCGAAGGGCTGGCGCCGCCGGTGTGCCGCGTGGTCGTGGATCGGGTGGCGCTGCTCGGCGCGCTCCTCGGGCGGGACGTCGTCGTCCTCGACCTCGAGTCCGATGCGCTGCGGATCGTCGACGTACCTCCTGGAACAGCCGACGAGGTGCGGCTGGACGCGATCGGCTCCGGTACGGCCCGGGTCGGATTCACCGCGAGCATGCTGGCCGCGGCGCTGGAGGCGAGCGTCGGGCCGGACGTACTGCTCGAGATCTGCGAGCCGGCCCGGCCGGTCGTCGTACGGTCGGCGGATCAGGGGACGTTCACCACGCTCGTCATGCCCGTCCGGCTGGATGGGTGAACCGGACCTACTACGGCTGGCTGGCAGGCTCCACTCTCTCGGTACTTGGCGACACCGCACTGTTCTTCGCGCTCGGATGGGCTGCGACGGGCATCGGTCCGCAGGTCGCGGCGCTCGTACTGACCGGGTTTACCCTGCCGCGCGCCGTTCTGCTCCTGCTCGGCGGTGTGCTCGGCGACCGCCTCGGCCCACGCCGCTTGCTGCTTGCCTGCACTGGGATCGTCGGCGCCTGCTGCTTCCTGCTCGCGGTGGTGGTCGGGATCCGCGGCGTGTCCGCCGGTTTGTTGCTCACCACCTCGATCACGGTGGGGACCGTCGACGCGTTCGCCCTGCCCGCATCGGGTGTGCTTGCGCGCTTGTTCGTACCTGACGATCAGTTGCCTAGGGCAATGGCTATGCAGACCTCGGCGTCGCAGGTGATGCGGTTGGCGGGAGGTCCGTTCAGCGGTGTGCTGGTCGCGACGGTCGGGTTGGTCGGAGCGCTGATGCTCGACGGGCTCACGTTCGCGGTGCAGTTCTTCGTACTGCTGATTCTCAGGCCGCCGTACGATGTCCCGCCGCAGAGCGAGCGCCCGTCGGTGGTGCGTGCTGCGCTGGACGGGTTGCGGGTCGCGATCGGTGATCCGGTGCTGCGGATGGTTCTGGGTGTGGTCGCACTGGTCGCCGCGTTCGTCCTGCCGGTGACGTCGTTGTGCGTACCGCTCCTCGCCCGATCGCACGCCTGGACAGCAGGTCAAACTGGTTTCGTTGTCGCAGGCAATGTTTGTGGCAGTCTATTGGTGACTCTCCTGGTTGCTCGGTTCGGGACGTTCGCCCGCGCCGGCCTGGCGGGCGGAATCGGGTGTCTCCTGGCTGCCTTGGGGATTGCAGGTCTTTCGCTTGCGCCTTCGGTCCCGGCCGCCGTCGGGGCGACTCTCGTACAAGGCTTGGGTGTTGGTCTCTTCACGTCACACCTTGCCCCGGTGTTCGTCCGCAGTACGCCACGCTCACACCTGACCCGCCTGCAGTCGCTCTTGTCCCTCGTGCAGACCGTGCCGTTGATCGCCTCGACCAACCTGCTCGCGACGCTCGACGTACGTCACGCCCTCGCGGTCGCCGCTGCCGCGACCGCGCTCGCCGGGGTCAGCCTGCTGAGGCTTTGAAGTCGATCTCGAACGTCGGGTAGTCCGGCTGTGGACACGGCTGGCCGCGGTACCCGAGGGCCTCGTAGAACGGGGCCGAGCGCTCGTGGTGCGCCTGCCATTCGAGGTACCGCACGCGGGTCGACGCCCATTCGACCGCGCCGTCCATCAACGCCCGCCCGATGCCGGTGCCGCGCCGCTCCGGCACGACGTACAGGTCGTGCAACCGCCCGTGATGCCGCGACCCACCCCGCAGATGCGTCCCGTAGTCCTGCACCGCGGCGTACCCCACCAACCCACCGTCGTCGTACCCCAATGCCACCCACCGCGGATCCGCCACCAACTCCGCGAAGAACCCTCGGCTCTCCCCCTCCGAAAACGCCGTCCCAAACCCCTTCACCAACGGCCAGAACCCCACCCAGTCCGCCAACGTCACCACGCGCACACCCATCCCCACACCCTCACACCCCCAACCCGCACGAGCCACCTGGATTACCCCCTGGAGTCGTAAGACAATTCGTCTTACACTGAATGCATGGCTGACACCATCACTCTCCGGACCGACGCCGAGACCGAGCATGCGCTGGCGGTGCTGACGCACGACGGCAGTTCTCGCTCGGCGGTCATCCGGCAGGCGGTGCTCGAGGCGGCGTTGCGTCATGAGCGTGCGGCCGAGTTGCGGCGTGCGGCTTTGCGGATGCCGATCGGCGAACCGGACGGTGTCGACGTCGGCGCCGAGCTCACCCGGGAGCGGGACGGCGAGCGCTGATGATCTACCTCGATTCGGCCGCGATCGTGAAGCTAGTGCACGCCGAGGCCGAGACTTCCGCGCTGCGCGATTGGCTGGACGAGCGTGCCGAAACGGCGTGGGTGAGTTCGGTCCTGGCGGAGATCGAGTCCTCCCGAGCGCTCGCGCGGCATGCTCCGGAGGCTGTCGTGCGGCTGCCCCGGGTCCTCGACCTGATCGAGCTGCGCGACCTGGATGCCGGCACCCGCATCATCGCGCACACTGTCCGGCCGGCCACCGTGCGAAGCCTCGACGCAATCCATCTCGCGACCGCACTCCGCATCCATCCCCTGACCTCCTTTGTCACCTACGACAAGCGCCTCGCCGACGCTGCGCGAACCTCCGGCCTCGTTGTCGACGCACCGTCCTGAGGCGTTAGAGCTCAGCCAATCATTGACAACATGTTGTCGTTATGACATCATGTTGTCTATGGAGACGGCATATGTGGCGGTTTATGAGACGTTGGCGGATTGGGAGATCGGGTATCTCGTCGTGGAGTTGCGGACGGGGCGGTTTACCGGGGTGCCTTGGCGGGTGGTGACGGTGGGGGAGTCGCTGGACCCGGTGGTGACCATGGGTGGGATGCGAGTGGTGCCGGATGTGACGGTCGGTGAGGTCGAGCCGGCGGACGGCGATCTGCTGGTGCTTGCGGGGTCGGGGGAGTGGGATGCCGGAGGTGGTGAGGCGTTTGCGAAGCTCGCGGGGCGGTTCCTGGGCGACGGCGTGCCGGTGGCGGCGATCTGCGGTGCGACGGCGGGGCTCGCGCGGGCCGGGTTGCTCGACGAGCGTGACCACACCAGCGCCGCCAAGGAGTACCTGCAGGCGACCGGCTATCAAGGTTCGGGGCGGTACGTCGATGAGCGTGCGGTGATCGGCGGCGATCTGATCACCGCGGGGCCGGACTCGCCGGTGCAGTTCGCGCGGGCGGTGCTGAAGCGGCTCGGTCTCGCGGACGAGCGGAAGCTGGAGGCGTACGAGGGCGTGTTCCACCGTGCGGACCCGGCCGCGTACGCGACCCTGGTGGGATGACTGTTCCACCGCGGGAGGAGTGGCCGAAGCCCGGGCGGCAGTCGGAAGGTGGTGCGCTGTTGACGGACGTCGTCCTCGCCACCTTCCGGCTGAACGCGCGGCTGATGGAGGCCGCGCAGGGCCTGGCGGCGAACGGCGGGCTGACCGCGGCGTGGTGGCAGGTGCTCGGCGGTGTGCTCGACCAGCCGCGGTCGGTCGCGGACGTCGGGCGGATCATGGGCGTGAGCCGCCAGGGCGTCCAGCGGATCGCGGATCTGCTCGTCGAGCGCGGGCTGGCCGAGTACCGCCCGAATCCAGCGCATCGCCGCGCCAAGCTGCTCGCGTGCACGGAGGCCGGGTACTACGCGATCCGCCAGATCGCGGTCGCGCAGCACCCCTGGACCTCCGAGCTCGCGAAGACCGTCGACCTCGACGAGCTCCGGACGACGCTCAGTACGATGCAGGCCCTGATCACCAAGCTGGAAGAAGCTTGACCTGCAGACTCGCGCCGTTGGTGTGCCGCGTGCTGAACGTCAGCCGCGTGCCGACCGCGGTGCGTGTCACCTGAACTCCGTCGACCGGAGTCGCGGCCTTCAGGTACTGCGCCCACAGGTTGACCGTGATGCTGTCGCGCTGCGTCGTCGGATCGGACACCGCAACCTGTACGCCTGCAGCCTGGCGTTGGACGAGCAGCGACGCCGGTCCGTCCACGCTCAGCCCGGGTAGGTGATGCTGGCCGCGGGTGAAGGTGTTGGCCGCGGTCAGGCGCAGGCCGAGATGCTGAATCGCCTGCAGGGCAAGGGTGTTAGAGAGCACGGCGATGCGTCTGTGCTGGTACGACTTCAGCGCGGATTCCGTTGCGTTGGGCACCAATGCGTACGCCAGTGAATGCTTCTTCCCGGCCGGCTGGTTGTACGTGAGTGCGAAGACCTGCTTGGTGACAGCCGTGTCCGGGTTCGACGTACGGACCACTCGGCGGCTCCGCGTCACCGTCTCCACCTGCGCGGACACATCTGCCGCCTGCAACAAGTAGTAGCCGACAGCAACGGTTCCGTCGGTGTACCGGAACCATCGCGACGACCGGGACACGTTCACCGGCGCGGTGGGGGCCGCGATGCGAGTGTCCAGCGTCGTTGTCACCGCGCGGGTCGGGTCGCCGACACCCGCGGCCAGTACGACGATCTCGTCGTCGAGCAGGAACCACGACTTGGTCGCCGATGCGTTCTTGTACACCACGAAGTCGTCGGGCAGGTCCTTGCGTGACGCGTACGCGAAGTCGTCGGACTGCACCCAACCCACCGCGCCGTACGCGTCGAGCGTTGCGCCACCGGAGTGCGCATTGGTCCCGACCGGGAAGTACACGTACGTGTTCTGCGACTCCGACGACGCCGTGAATCCCGCATCGGCGTTGTCGTAGTACGCCGTCCCGTACAGCTCCGGCACCGACTTGCGGGTCTCGACCGGTGCGGTCACGCCACCCAGCGCGTACGGCGACACCGTGGTGAAGTAGTCGATGCCGAACGCCTGCGTCTGGTCCTGACCCGACAGGTACAGGTAGTGCGCGCCGTCGCCCTGGAACCACGGCAGCAGGTTCTCGCCGCTCATG
>DASSDE010000897.1:0-7966 GCA_035697365.1 Kribbella sp.
CAGACGGTCGCGATCGTCGGCCCGACCGGGGCCGGCAAGACCACCCTGGTGAACCTGATCATGCGGTTCTACGAGCTGAACGGCGGCCGGATCACGCTCGACGGTGTCGACATCACCGAGCTCACCCGGCACGACCTGCGCTCGCGGATCGGCATGGTGCTGCAGGACACCTGGCTGTTCGGCGGCACGATCCGCGACAACCTGCTGTACGGGAACCTCAAGGCCACCGAGGAGGACATGCTGGCCGCAGCGAAGGCGACGTACGTGGACCGCTTCGTGCACAGCCTGCCGGACGGCTATGACACGGTCATCGACGAGGAAGGCAGCAACGTCAGCGCCGGTGAGAAGCAGCTGCTCACCATCGCCCGCGCGTTCCTGGCCAACCCGCAGTTGCTGATCCTGGACGAGGCGACGAGCTCGGTCGACACCCGTACGGAGGTCCTGGTGCAACGCGCCATGGCCGCCCTCCGTTCGGACCGTACGAGCTTCGTCATCGCACACCGCCTGTCCACCATCCGCGACGCCGACCTGATCCTGGTGATGGAGAACGGCGCCATCGTCGAACAGGGCAACCACCACGAGCTCCTTACCCTCGACGGCGCCTACTCCCGCCTCTACAACGCCCAGTTCAGCGGCGCCGTAGTAGACATCGACGAAGAAGCCGCAGCCCTCACCCCCACCCCAACCGCCGGCCCAGCAGCCCGCTGACCCACCCAGAACGGGGCCTGGTGGTTCTGTGCGCGTGTTGTGGGTTCTTCGTTCGTATTCCGATGGAGAACCCACAACACGGCCGGATGTCCCTTCGTGTTGGCCTGGTCAGCGGGTGAGGCGGCGGACGGCGAGTTCGGCTAGTAGGGCGGCGGCGTCGGGGAGGATGGAGTCGTCGAAGTTGGCCAAGGGGGAGTGGTTGTCGGCGGCGGCGTCCGGGTCGAGGGCGGCGCAGGCGCTCAGGTTGAGATAGACGCCGGGGACCTCGTTCAAGACGTACGACATGTCTTCGGCGCCGCAGCGCGGGGTCGGGCGTTCGCGGAAGCGGTCAGCGCCGTACAAGTCCTCGATCACCGAACGCGCGAAGGCGTACTCCGCCGGGTTGTTGACCGTCACGGGATAGCCGAGCTCGTACTCGGCCTCGACCTGCAGCCCGTGCGCCGCCGCGAGGTTCTCCACGAGCTGGATCGACGACGTCCGTGCCTTCGAACGGGCCGATTCGGAGAACGTCCGTACGGTCGCGTCGAAGAACGCGTCGTCGGGGATGATGTTCTCCTTCGTCCCGCCCGCGATCCGCCCGACCGTAAGCACCACTGGGTCGAACACGTCGAACTGCCGCGTGATCATGGTCTGCAGCGCGGTCACGATCTCGCACAGCACCGGGATCGGGTCCTTGCCGCGGAACGGCGTCGACCCGTGCGTGCCTTCACCGATCACCCGCACATGCAGCTGGTCGGCCGCGGCCATGAACGACCCAGGCCGGCTGCTCCACATCCCGAGCGGCTGCGACGACGCTCCGACATGCAGGCCGTACGCCGCATCGGCCCGGCGCCCAGCGGCGTGCAGCACGCCCTCGCGGATCATGATCGGCGCACCGCCGGACGTCTCCTCGCCCGGCTGGAACATGAACACCACGTCGCCGGGCAGTTCGTCCTTCATCGCGCACAGCACCTTCGCCGCGCCGACCAGCCCGGCGACGTGCAGGTCGTGACCGCAGGCGTGCATCATCCCGGGATGCTGGGACGCGAACGGTACGTCGGTGCGCTCGGTGACCGGCAGCGCGTCCATGTCACCGCGCAGCAGTACGACAGGTCCGGGTCCGCGACCACCCCGCAGTACGGCGGTCACGGACGACAGCTCCTTGCCGAGGGTGATCTCGAGCGGCAGGCCCTCGAGGGCGTCGAGGACGAGCCGCTGGGTCTTGGGCAGGTCGAGGTCGTACTCGGGCACCTGGTGCAGTGCGCGGCGCAGCGTGACGATCTCTTCGCGGAACTTCTCCGCCAGCTCTCGCGTCGTCATGCCTTCGGTCCCAGGTTCAAGGCGGACATCACGCGTTGTGCGCTGCCGCCGAGCTCGAGCAGCTCGACCAGATCGAGCCAGCGTTCGGGGTCCTTGATCGCCTCCGGCATCCTCGCGTCGTACGTCCCGACCGGGGCGTCCTTCGCGACCGCGACCACCTTCGGGGCGACGTCGAGGTAGTCGCTCGCGGCGAGGATCTTCTTCTTCACGCCGGGGGCCATCGGCGTACTCGGATCGGCAGCGGCGGCGCGGATCGCGTCCAGGTCGCCGTAGGCGGTGACGAGCGCGGCGGCGGTCTTCTCGCCGACCCCCTTCACTCCGGGCAGCCCGTCGGACGCGTCGCCACGCAGCGTGGCGAAGTCGGCGTATCGCTGGGCAGGCACCTCGTACTTGTCGAGCAACGCCTTCTCGTCGTACACCTCGGCGCGGCCGACGCCCCGCGCGGCGGTGTAGACGACCCGGATGCCACGGCTGTCGTCGATCAGCTGGAACAGGTCGCGGTCGCCGGTGACGACGTCGACCGGCATCGTGGCCTGGTGCGACAGCGTACCGATGACGTCGTCGGCCTCGTGGTCGGCCGCGCCCACGATCGGGATGCCGATCGCCTCCAGGCAGGCCCGGATGTACGGGACCTGAACCTCCAGCCGGTCCGGTACGTCCTCGACCTGCTCGCCCTTCGCCGTCACGAACTCCACCCGCTGCGCCTTGTACGAGCTGATCAGCGCGACCCGCCAGGAGGGCCGCCAGTTGTCGTCCCAGCACGCGACCAAGTGCGTCGGCCGGTGGTTCTCGGTCAGCCGGGCGATGAAGTCGAGCAGCCCACGGACCGCGTTCGTGGGCGTACCGTCCGCGGCTTTCATCGTGTCCGGTACGCCGAAGAACGCGCGGAAGTACAAGGAGGCGGTGTCGAGCAGCATCAGCCGCGGGGTCGGTGGAACTGTCTCAGCCATGGGGAGATGCTTTCATGCCGGGCGCCCGGGGCAGTAGGGTCTTCGGGATGGAGGACCTTGACCGTAAGATCGTCGGGCTGCTCGCGACCGACGGCAGGATGAGTTTCACCGACCTGGGCAAGGCGACCGGCCTGTCCACGTCGGCCGTACACCAGCGGGTCAAGCGCCTCGAGCAGCGCGGCATCATCCAGGGGTACGCCGCCACGGTCGACCACACCGCCCTGGATCTGCCGCTGACCGCGATGATCTCGATCCGGCCGATCGACCCGTCCCAGCCGGACGACTCCCCGGAGCGGCTCCGTGACGTCCGCGAGATCGAGTCCTGCTACTCGGTGGCGGGGGACTCCAGCTACGTCCTGGTCGTCCGGGTCGCCTCGCCGGCCGCCCTGGAGAACCTGCTCGCCGTGATCCGTGCCCGCGCGAACGTCTCCACCACCACGACGATCGTGCTCAGCACGCCGTACGAGCGCCGTCCACCGGCCCTGTGAAGGTCCTGCTGACCGACCTGTTCAGCACGCTGATCTCGGGCGGCGACAGTGAGCGGGACGTGGTGAACGCCCGGATGGGCGCGATGCTGGGAGTCGACCCTTCCACGTTCCAGGCAGCGTTCGATGCATCATCGTACGAACGCTTCATCGGGGCGTACGGCGACCTGCCGAGCACCCTCCGGGTGATCGCCGAACGCTGCGGCGGCACCCCCACCGACGAACAGGTGCAGCAGGCAACAGCCCTGCGCCGCACCCTCGCCCAACGCCTCCTCGGCCGCCCACCGACCGCAACCCTGGAAACCTTGGCCGCCTTCAAGGCCGCAGGCTGGCGCATCGGCCTGGTCAGCAACATCACCGCCGAAACCCAGCTCCAATGGCCGACAAGCCCCCTCGCCCAGTACTACGACGCGACCACGTTCTCCGCCGAGGTCGGCGCCGCGAAGCCCGACCCGGCGATCTACAAGGCAGCCTGCGCGGCGCTGGACACCACACCGGCCGACTGCGTCTTCATCGGCGACGGCAACGACAACGAACTCACCGCAGCAGCAGCCCTCGGCATGCACACCATCCGCACCATCGAACACGCCAACAACGCCCCAACCTGGACCGGCCCAACAGTCACCACCTTCGCCGCCCTCCGCGAGCTACTCAGGGTGTAACTAGTACCGCTGCGCGTACCAGGTGGGTGATTCGCCGAACATGGCCTTGAAGTCACGGATGAAGTGGGCCTGGTCGGCATAGCCGAGTTCGGCCGCCAGCGCGGCCCAGTCGATCGACCCACCGGCAGCGATCCGTGCGGTGACCTCGTGCAGGCGATAGCGGCGGATCACCCGCTTGGGCCCGACTCCGACGTACTCCGCGAACAGTCGCTGGAGCCCCCGCACTGTCAGCCCCAGCTCATCGGCCAGGTGTTCGACCCTGGTCACGGCCTTGTCATCGGCGATCAGCTCGACCGCGGCCAGCGCCCGGCGCGTCCTGGCGTCGTCGTCCGGAAGGTGGTTCAGCAGGAACGCATCCACTGTCGCCACGTCGACCGTCGTGGGCAGGTCTGGCCCGAACACGTCGGCCGCGGGGATGACCTGGTCGGTGATCGTTGCGACGGAGGCACCGAGGAACGGGCGGAAGCAACCCGGCCGGAACGCGACGCCGAAGACGTGGTTGCGGCCCTCGAGCACCTTGATCTGGAAGCTGCTGCACACGCCGTTGACGGACGCACTGCCGCCGCCGAACGACAGTTGCACGTTCGGGTACGGCACGATCTTCTGCTGGTACGGGTCGGCGTAGTCCCAGCGAGCTTCCCAGTACCGTTCCACCCAGGGCGAGAGCGCGGCTGAAGGGGCGTGATACGTGTGGCGCTGATACCTGGTCCACGCACTCCGCAGCTCACGAACGTCCCGAACCACAGGCAGAGTCTATGTCGCGTTTGTTCAATACCGCTGGTGTCCGAGCCGCCTAGCGTCACTGCCATGACACAGCTGTCCGATGCGGCCGAGGCCATGGCCGCAATTGCCCGCGCGATCACCGACGACCAACTCACCAACAAGACCCCCTGCTCGGAGTACGACGTCCGGGCCTTGGTGAATCACCTGTTGTTCTGGGGACCATCGCTCGCCGGCGGTGGCCGTAAGGAGTCCGTTCCGCAGCCGGCCGCGGCCGAGTCCCATGTGCGCCTGCCGACGGCCGGCTGGCGCGAACGCTTGCTCGCCGTGCTGGACGACATCACGTCGTCGTGGGCCCCACCACACGCGTGGGAAGGCGAGACGACCATGGGGACGCCGCAGACACTGCCTGCGCGCGTCTTGGGCGACATGATCGTCGGCGAGCTGGCTGTACACGGCTGGGACCTGGCCGCCGCGACCGGGCAGCGGCTGGAGCTGCCGGCTGACCTGCTGACCCAGCTGCACGACACGATCCTCTCCGGGGTCGAGCAGGGCCGGGAAATGGGCATGTACGGAGCCGAGGTTGCAGTACCGGCCGACGCGCCGACCTTGGACCGCATCCTCGGCCTGACCGGCCGTGATCCCGCTTGGGCGTAGTCGCCGACACGCCTAGTAGCCGCCGGCCTCCACGACGCGGTCTTCGTGGGAGGCGATCTGGATCTTGCCCTTGCCCTTTGGTGGGATCAGCAGCACCAGGTCGTGCAGCGTTGTGGAGGTGAGGGCGCTCTCGTACTTCGCCGTTGCCGGACTGAACGCGGTCATCGGCGGTGCGGCCCACGAGAAGGTGTAGTTGCTGGCGATCATCAGCGTGTGCTCGTGCGTGAGCGTGACGAACATGATCGCCGTACCGGATTTGGTCATGAACGTCGGCGACGCCGGCGGGGCCGTGAACACGTCAGCGACACTGCGCACGGCCTGTGGAGGCTTCGACTGGGCCGCCCGCACCGTCGCGAGCTCGGCGAGCACGCGGGTCACGTCAGCGTTCGGCGCGAAGGCTGCGGCCTTCGGGGACTTGGCGCCCACTGTCAGGTACGTCGCCAGAGCAGTCGCGGCTGCTTGCGGAGCCGCGGCGAGCCTGGTGTCGTCGGCTTTCGCGACCGGGCGGAGGCCGGACAGGTCCGGCAACTTGACGGCCGTCTTCACACCGGCCGCGAACGTAAGCATCCAGGGGCTCCCGGCGGACGCACGCTCCCAGACGCCAAGATGCCGGTAGTCCTTCGTGTCGGAGATCCCCGACGAACTCACGAACTGCATCGGGTAACTGCCGTACTGCGGCGCGCCGATCACCGGCTTGGTGTACGTGAACGCCGGAATCGGCTTCGCACGGGCTGCCTGATCGATCTTGTAGCCGGCCTGACTCTCCCGAACGAGGTTCCCGCCCTCGACGGTCGCAATCAGGTTTTTGTTGCGCGTGCTGTTCGCCTTGTTGTTGACCTCGTTGTAGTGCTTGATCACCGCCGCGGCAGCCGAGTTGTCGATCGCGGGCCGGGTCAGCGACTTGACCGTGTTCGCCGGCGGGACCGCCGCACAACCGGTGACCAGGCCGAAGCCGATGACGGCGACCGCGACCCGCCGGACCGGACCGGCGGGGGACTGCTGGTACGGCGCCTGGTTGTCCTGCGGGTACGTCGGCGGAGCCTGGGTGTACTGCGGCGGCCCGGACTTCTTGTTCCGGCGGCGGAACAGGACCAGGAAGATGCCCACGGCAAGGAGAACGATGCCGATGGCAAAGACTGCAAGAGCGGTGCTGAACGCCTTCGGGACCTCGATGCCGAGGTCGACCTGGACGTCCGGAGCCGGCTTGCCGTCGGCGTTCATGATCACCACGTCGTAGGGCCCGTCCGCGATCGGCCAGGCGATCGACTGGGTGCCCGCGCCACTTGCCTTCGCCACCCACCAGTCGAGCGTGGCCGGAGCGGCCAGCGGACCCGCTGTACCCTTCCGGTCCTGCGTGCTGAGCGCGATCGGGTACTGCACCTGCACGATCTTGGTCTGGGCGATGCCCTTGAGGTAGCTGCTGACGTCGAAGTCGCGGGCCACTCCGACGAACACCGGACGGTTCTTCGCCGGCCGGACGTCGACGTGCAGCACCGGACCGTTCCGGTTCAGCAGGTCGGGCATGGTCGCGATCGCCAGACCCTTGCTGCTGAGGTGCTGGTCACCGGAGTGCACGGTGTTGTCGGGTCCGATCAACCAGAACGCCGCCGCCCCTCCGATCACAGCGACAACAAGCCCGATCAACGCCAGCAGTACGCCGAATATCCTGCGGATCACCCGCACGAGCAACTCCCAAGATCGCGACGTGCCCCAGACACCCCGCCCAACAAAGCTGCCTGATCGTAACGGCCTCAGGGTCACCGAACCGATCGGGTACGGGAGTCAGTACCCTCCCGCGTCGATCAGTTGAGAGTCGAGGGACAGGATCCGGACCTTGCCGTGGCCCTTCGGTGGAATGACCAGAACGATGTCGTGCAGACTCACGTTGGTGAGGGCGTTCTCGTAGTAATCGGAGGCGGGACTGAACGCGGCCAGTTCGGGGTCGGTCCACGAGACCCTGTAGCCCGAGCCGACCTCGACCTTGTACTCGTCGTTGAGAGTCACGAAGGCAAGCGCCTCGCCAGAAGCAGTCGCGAAGGTCACCGGCGGGTCTGCCAAGGTGAAGGTGTTGCTCACGCTGCGGTACTGCTTGGGCTGTTTCACCGCCATCGACTTGCCCGCGGCGACCTGGGCCGTCAGGTAGGCGGCCAGTTCGTTCGCGACGGTACCGGGCGCTGCGGTCCACTTCGACTTGTCGGTCGTCGTGATCTCGCGCAGTCCTGTCAGGTCTGGGGTCTTGGTCGCCACGGGGATCCAGGTGGTGAACGTGTGGAGCCATGGAGCGCCGGCGGAGTTCCGCTGCCAGACCCCGAACTGCAGGTAATCCTTGGTCGTCGAGGTGGTCGACTTCGTGACGAAATGCATCGGATAGCTGCCGTACGTCGGTGCGCCGGTGGCCGTGAGTGTGTAGAAGAACGGCTCGTACGGCTTCTTGTGCCCCTTGTCGACGGCACGGTCGATCGTGTAGCCGGCGAGGCTCTCGCGG
>DASSDE010000898.1:0-6230 GCA_035697365.1 Kribbella sp.
GACGCGTTCCCGTGCGAGGCCGGCGACAGCGAGTGCACGCTGATCGCGGCGATGTTCGGCGTCTCGAACTCGGGAATGCCGTGCACCCAGCAGCGGCCGATGACGTTGGTGTCCATGCCGGCGCCGGACTTGTCCTTCCCGAGCTCGTCGATCACCAGGACGTCGAGCTCGTCGAACGGTAGGCGTCCGAGGAGGCTGGAGGCCCTTTGCAGCAAGGCGTTCTCGGCGGGGCCGGCAATGCCGTCGGGTTCGAGGAACTCGACGGCGGCGGTCTGTTCGAGGGCGTTCTCCCGGATCGCCAGGCCGCCGAGGATCTTGCCTTGTGCAACGATCATCCGAGCTGCAGCCTCGATGTTGCCGCCGAGCGACGGGATGCCGCCGGCGTGCAGGGAGGCTGCGCCGCGATGGTTGCCGAGCCCGATCGCGAGGATCTTGGCGATGCCGCTCTCGATCGGGCCGTGGAAGTCGGTGTGCTGCTTGACGCGGTTCACCAGCAGGACACCGTCCGCCTTGGTGGTGATCGCGTCGTGGTGGACCTCGGTGCCGTCGGGCAGGGTGCCGACGAGCACCGTCTCCATGGTTGCTTCGATGGGGCAGCCAACGGATTCTGGGGTGACGCCGAGGCCTGCCAGCATCTCGCGCTGGCCGTCGGCGGTTGCGCCGCCGTGCGATCCCATTGCCGGTGTGACGAACGGTGATGCGCCGGCGTCGCGGAGCCAGTCGACGGCCGCCTTGACCACCGGTACAAGGTCGTGGATCCCGCGGCTGCCGGCTGTCACCGCGATTCGCGCGCCGGGGTGGATCCATTGCCGGCGCGGTTCGAGCGCGGTGCGCGCGTCGGCATACACGTCCGCCGAGGCCGGCAGATCCGTGAGGATCCGCCGCACCGGCGTCACCTGCGGAAGAGTTCCCTCCGGTCGCAGACCCCGAACCGCTTCGAAAGGCCCCCAAGACCGCCTCGCTTCGCTCGGCGGGTTGGAGGTGGCGGACGCCTCATTCGATGGGGCGGGCATCAGTGGCTCTGGCGGGCTACGGCCGAGCCGGTTCGACCGACCAGGAAGTCGAGGTCGCAGCCCTTGTTGGCTTGGGTCACGTGGTCGACGTAGAGGCGGGCCCAGCCGCGGTCGGTCGGGGGTGTGGGTGGCTGCCAGTCGGCCCGGCGCTTCTCCAGCTCCTCGTCCGGTACGTCGAGGTGCAGCCGTCGTGCCGGTACGTCGAGCTCGATCCAGTCCCCGGTCCGTACCAGCGCCAGCGGTCCGCCCACAGCGGCTTCCGGCGTGACGTGCAGCACCACGGTGCCGTACGCCGTACCACTCATCCGCGCGTCCGAGATGCGCACCATGTCGTCGACGCCGATCTCGGCGAGCTTCCGCGGGATCGTCATGTTGCCGACCTCGGGCATCCCCGGATACCCACGAGGGCCGGCGTTCTGGAGCACCAGCACGGTGTCCTCGTCGACGTCGAGATCCGGGTCCTCGACCGCCTTGTCGTACTCTTCGATGCTGCTGAACACCAACGCCTTGCCACGGTGCCGCGACAGCCGCTCGGACGCGGCCGACTGCTTGATGACGGCACCGTCCGGCGCCAGATTCCCCTTCAGTACGGCGGTTCCCGCGCCGCTGCCGAGCGGATCGCCGACCGGACGGATCACCGCGTACGTCTCGCTGCCGGCCGGGGCGCCGGGGTACGTCGCCTCGATCCGCTCCGCGTTCGCGACGTTCTCGCCGAGGGTCTTGCCGGTGACCGTGATCGCCTCGGTCTTGAGCAGCGGCAGAATCTCCTTCAGTACGGCAGGCAGGCCGCCGGCGTAGTAGAAGTCCTCCATCAGGTACTTGCCGGACGGCTGCAGGTCGACGAGCCACGGCACGCCACGCGCCCACTCGTCGATGTCGTCGAGCGTCACGTCGACGCCGATCCGGCCGGCGATCGCGAGCAGGTGGATGACGAAGTTCGTCGAGCCGCCGATCGCGGCGTTCGCGCGGACCGCGTTCGCGAACGCGTCCCGGGTCAGGATGTCGCTGAGCTTCAGGTCTTCCTTGACCATCTCGACGATCCGCTGCCCGGACTTCTGCGCGACGACGTAGCGCCGCGAGTCCACAGCGGGGATGGCCGCGGATCCGGTCAGTTGCAGCCCGAGTGCCTCCGCCATGCAGGCCATCGTGGAGGCGGTGCCCATCGTCATGCAGTGGCCGTTGCTGCGGGACTGCCCGGCCTCGGCCGCGGCGAAGTCGTCGGCGGACATCCGCCCGGCGTTCAGGTCCTGCGTGAACCGCCACACCGCCGTACCGGAGCCGATGTCGCAGCCGCGGAATTTACCGTTCAACATCGGGCCGCCGGTGACGACGATCGTCGGCAGATCAACGCTGGCGGCACCCATGATCGAGCCGGGCGTGGTCTTGTCGCACCCGGTCAGCAGCACCACGCCGTCCAACGGGTTGCCGCGCAGCGACTCCTCGACGTCCATGCTGAGCAGGTTGCGGAACAGCATCGCGGTCGGCCGCAGCAGCGTCTCACCGAGCGACATCACCGGGAACTCCAGCGGGAATCCGCCGGCCTGCCAGACACCACGCTTGACCGACTCGGCCAGCCGGCGCAGGTGGGCGTTGCACGGGGTCAGCTCGGACCAGGTGTTGCAGATCCCGATCACCGGGCGCCCGTCGAACGCCTCCTCGGAGAAACCCTGCGACTTCATCCACGAGCGGTGGATGAACCCGTTGCGGCCTTTCTCCCCGAACCAGTGGTCGAAGCTGCGTCGGCCGATGGGCTGATCCGGTTCGTCAACGGTCGGTACGTCCGTCATCGCGTCACCTCACCTGTGGTCACGGTTCCGTTCACCCGGCGGGTGATCCCGGCCGGGTTGGAGTCCTTCAGTACGTCGGGGAGCACTACGTCAGGCGCGTCCTGGTACGCGACCGGGCGCTGGAAGCGGCGGGCCGCGGTGACGCCGACGCTGGTGTGGATCGACCCGACCGTCGACGGGAACGGGCCACCGTGGTGCTGCGCCCAGGACACGGCGACGCCGGTCGGCCAGCCGTTCCACAGCACACGTCCGGCGCGAGCGGTCAGCAGCGGAAGCAGTTCGCGAGCGAGCTCGGCATCGGAGTCTTCCGCGTGCAGCGTCGCGGTGAGGTTTCCGTCGAACGCTTCGAGCGCCTGCTTGAGCTCGTCGATGCCGTCGTACTCCACGATGATGGAGACCGGACCGAAGCACTCCTCGAGGATCTCGTCGCGGCGGGCGATCAACTCAGGCACGGTGGTCTGGAGCAGCGTTGCGCCGGGCGTCCCGGCGTCGCCGGCTGTCGACCAGACGCGCAGGCCGTCGACCTTCTGCAGCCGGTCGAGGCCGGACGTGAAGCCACCCCCGATACGATCGTTGAGCATCGGAGCCTGCGCGACGCCGCCGACGGCCTCGACGAGCTGATCCTGCAGCCCGTGGCCGGTCGGCAGGAACAGCAGGCCGGGCTTGGTACAGAACTGTCCGACGCCGAGCGTGAACGAGCCGACGTACCCACTGGCAATGTCCTTGCCGCGGGCATCGATCGCGGCCTGCGTGACGAACACCGGGTTGAGACTGCCGAGCTCGCCGTAGAACGGGATCGGCTCCGGCCGCGTGACCGCGATCTCGTGCAACGCCTTGCCGGCCGGTACCGAACCGGTGAACCCGGCCGCGGTGATCCGCGGGTCCTTCAGCGCGGTGACACCGACGTCGAAGCCGGCAATCAGACCGAACGTGCCGTCCGGTGCGCCGGCCACCTTCAGTGCCTCGACCATCACCGCTGCGGTCCGCGCAGACAGCTCCGGGTGACCCGGATGCGCCTTGACGATCACGGGGCAGCCGGCCGCCAGCGCGGACGCGGTGTCGCCGCCCGGCACGCTGAACGCGAACGGGAAGTTGCTGGCGGCAAACACCAGGACCGGACCGAGCGGTACCAGGACGCGGCGCAGATCCGGCCGCGGGACCGGCTTCGCCTGCGGGTCGTTGGTGTCGATGATGACCTCGAGGAGCGAACCCTCCTCGAGTACGTCGGCGAACATCCGGAGCTGCCCCGTACTGCGGGCGACCTCACCGGTCAGGCGCGCCTCGGGCAGCGACGACTCACGCATCGCGATCGGCACCAGCTCGCCGGCCGCGGCGTCGAGCGCGTCGGCTACCGCACGAATCCACCCGGCCCGCACGGCGGGCTCCGACGAACCGAAGGCAGGTGCGGCAGCCGCAGCTGCGGCAAGCGCCTGCTCCAGCTGAGCGGGAGAGGTGTCGCCCGCTGCTCCGCGGGAAACCGCTCCGGTGGTTGGCGTGTGGTCGGTTCCCGGGGTCATCGGATTCCTTCCAGGTTGTCGGTGGCCAGGAACTCGAACGGTTCGCGGCCGGTGGCGACGGTGTTGGTCAGCGTGCCGAGCTCGTCGATGGTGATCGTGATGACGTCACCTTCAGCGAGCGCGAAGTCGAGCTCCGGGACGATTCCGGTACCGGTCGCGAGGATCACGCCGTCGGGGAAGTCGTTTGGCAGGAACAGTACGTCGATGAGGTCCTGCAGCTCCCGGACGAGCTTCTCGGTGGAGGTCGTACCGCTGAAGACCTCGGCGCCGGCGCGCGTGATGACCACGCTGATCCCGAGCGCCTTCGGGTTCGGAACCTCCCAGACCGGACGGATCCCGGACGCGAGTGCACAGCCGCCCGCGAACAGCTTCGCCTGCGGGACGTACAGCGGGTTCACGCCCTCGATGGAGCGCGAGCTCATGTCGTTGCAGATCGTGAAGCCGACGATCTCACCGTGGCTGTTGGCAACGACGGCCAGCTCCGGCTCGGGGACGTCGTGGCCGGAGTCGGAGCGGATGCCGACCGGCTCGCCGTCCACGACCACGCGCCAGGCCGGGGCCTTCTGGAACAGCTCGGGGCGGTCGGCGGTGTAGATCTTGTCGTACACCGACTGCTCGGTGCTCTCCTCCATCCGGGCGCCGCGCGAACGTTCGTACGTCACGCCCGCGCACCAGACCTCGCCGCGCCCGTCGAGCGGCGGCAGGAACTTGAGCCCCGCGGCCGGCAGCTCGCCGCCGACCTTGGCGGTCGCCGCCTTCAGCTCCGCGAGCGGCAGCCGGAGCAGGTCGGCGAAGCTGTTCACCCCCTCGAGGGGAGCGACCGTGTCGCCGGTGCGGACACCAGCGGCCGGACGGCCGTCGACCGGGGACAGATAACGGACCAGGTGCATGGACAGACCTCTCACATCGATGTTCCGAGCAGACCACGGGTGATCTGGAAACCTATGTTGCCGGAGGCAACCGCCTTCGGTACGAGCCGGCGGCTCGCGACGGCGGCGATCGTGTCCAGCCCGATCCGGGCCTGCTCGGCCGCATCACCGGTGGCCACCGCGTCCAGGTCGTCGCCGTACGTCGCCACCGTCTCCGGATCGTTGCTGAACTCGACCACCGGGACGAACCGCTGCGCCGACAAGGTGCCACCGGCAACATGCGCGAGGATCTGCTGGACGCCGGTCGCACCGAAGCCGGTCGCGGTCTCCATCCAGTCGGTCCCGGGCATCCGCATCACATGCCACCCCGGCGCCGCGAGCCGCTGGCCGTGCGCGACCGTCGGCCCGACCGGATCGGCCGACCCGAACGCCGTTGCACGGAAGTGGTCATGGGCAAGCAGTGCGCCACGCGACGACAGTACGACGGACCCGCCCGAGCCGACGATCTCCTGGCCGATCAGCGCCAGCGCCTCGGCGGTCTCGTCGGAGAACGGGCCACGGGCTTCGAGCCCGATCGTGAGCGCGCCGAGAGCACCGGACTGCGCCAGCGGGTCCGCGAGGTCGAAGCTGCTGAACCAGTCCTGCACCTTGCTGCCGACAGCATCCAGACCGCCGTCCGCCTGGATGCTCGCCCAGCCGAAGCGTGCCGGATCCGCACCGGCCTCGACGAGCCGCGAACGGAAGTAGTCGTTGTGCGTCTTCTCGCAGCCGTGCTCGAGGAGCAGCGCCATCCGGGTGTTCGGGTGCAGCAGGTAGCCGAGCATGATCCGCGCGAAGGTTTCCTCGGACGCACCACCACTGCTGCCGCAGCCCTCGGTGTGCGGGAGGGCGACCATCCGCGTCACCGCGTGCCCCGCCCACTTCTCCAGGTCGGCCTGGGCGGCGATGCGCAGGGCGATCTGGCCGGAGCACAGGCTGGTCGGAAGGATCAGGCCGACGGCCTCAGGCACCAGGCGGCCGTCGACCTTCAGCAGCGCGGCGCGA
>DASSDE010000899.1:0-9308 GCA_035697365.1 Kribbella sp.
GGCCAACTGGCTGATCGTGGCCGCCTCCTGCCCGAGCGCGAACAGCAGGCGGTGCCGCAGCGGGTGCCCGAGCGCCTTGAACTGCGCGGCGCTCGACACCTCCAGGTGCTCGACAATCTCGTCCATGAATCAAGCGTCGAGAATTCTTGACACTTTGTCAAACCACCTGATCTACTCCTCGCCATGCACACCGATGAGATCAGAGTCGTCCTCGGACGGCTCGGGGCGCTGGTCGCTGAGAACTACGTGTTTGCGGAGGTTGGTGCCGAGATCGCGGACCGCCTCGCAGTGGCGGTCGTCGACGGCCGGTACGACGAGTTGCAGGAGCCGGAGCAACTGGCCGAGCGCGTCACGATCGACCTGCAGGTCGGCAATCGTGACAAGCACCTGAGCCTGAAGTTCCGCCGCGACGGACTGCCCGACGAGAAGGACCCGGTGGCCGAGGAGGCGTACTGGCGCCGCCGGGCGGCGCTCGATGCCGGCGGGATGGCACGCGTCGAACGGCTCGACGGCAACATCGGACTGCTGGAGATCCGGCCGTTGCTGTACCCACCGGAGCACGCCGGCGCCGCGGTCACCGCCGCATTTTCGCTGCTGGCCTCGACCGACGCGTTGCTGATCGACCTGCGGCGCTGCCTCGGGGGATCGCCGGACCAGGTCGCCCTGGTCTGCAGTTACCTGATCGGCTCCGGCGAGCCGGTTCATCTGCAGGATCTGATCTCCCCGTCCGAGGGGACCACGCGGCAGTACTGGACCCTGGCGCACGTGCCGGGCCCGCGGTACGACAGCAGCAAGCCGATCTGGGTGCTGACCAGTTCGGCGACGTTCTCCGGCGGCGAGGAGTTGACGTACAACCTGCAGCAGTTCGAGCGCGGGATCGTGGTGGGCGAGCGGACCGCCGGCGGTGCGCATCCGCGCCGTGGGTTCAAGCTGCACGAGCAACTCGAGGCGTCGGTGCCGGTGGCGCGTTCGGTGAACTCGGTCTCCAAGACCAACTGGGAGGGCACCGGTGTCGCGCCCGATGTCGAGGTGCCGGCAGCGCAGGCCTTCGCCGAGGCGTACCGCCGGGCGGCCGAGCATGTGCTCGGGCTGCCGCCGGATCCGGACCGGAACGGTGTGACCGACGAGGCGCGGACGGTGCTGGGCGCGGTGTCTGTGGCTGGGTAGCCTTTGGTCGTGTTCGGCTATGACGACGTACTTTCCGGCGCCCGGGTCGCGTTCACCGATCGGTACGGCGGTGCCAGCAAACCGCCGTACGGCGAGTTCAACCTCGGCACCGCGGCCGGCCCGGATGCCGAGGGCGTCCGGGCGAACTTCCAACTGCTCGCGGCCGAGTTCGACGTTCCTGTCGAGCAGGTTGCTCTGCTGCACCAGGTGCACGGGCGGGACGTGCACGTCGTACGCGCCGGGGACGAGCTGCCGATGACGCCCGCGCCGAAGGCCGACGGTCTGGTCACGACCCGGTCGGACGTGGTGCTTGCCGTCCGTGCGGCGGACTGCCTGCCCGTACTGCTCTACGGCGACGGCGTGGTCGGCGCTGCGCACTCCGGACGCAAGGGGATGTACGCCGGCATCGTCCCGGCGACCGTCGACGCGATGAAGGAACTCGGCGCGACCCGGATCACCGCCGTCCTCGGACCGTACGCGTGCGGCCGGTGCTACGAGGTTCCCGACGAGATGCGGGCCGAGGTCGCCGAGCGGGTTCCGGCGTCGTACTCCGAGACCAGTTGGGGTACGCCCGCGATCGACGTGGCGGCCGGCGTGAAGGCGCAGCTGACCGGTCTCGGTGTCGAGGTGATCGACCGGTCCGCCTGCACGATCGAGTCCCAGGACCTCTACTCGTACCGTCGCGAAGGGCCGGAGAGCGGCCGGATGGCCGGACTGATCAAGCTGGTCGCGTCATGAGCGCTCGCCCAGAAGAACTCCGGGCGAATCTGGAACAGGTGCAGGAGCGGATCGAGAAGGCCTGTCAGGCGGCCGGGAGGGCCCGCGGCGAGGTCACCCTGGTCGCGATCACCAAAACCTTCCCAGTCAGCGACGTACGGGCGCTGGCGGACCTCGGGATCACCGACGTCGGTGAGAACCGCGAGCAGGAGCTGAAGGCGAAGGCACCGGACTGCCCGGAGCTCAGCTGGCATTTCGTCGGGCAGTTGCAGTCGAAGAAGTCGCGTTCGGTCGTGCGGTACGCGTCGGCGGTCCACTCCGTCGACCGTTCGAGCCTCGTGGAGGCGTTGTCGAAGGCCGCGGTCGCCGAGGAGAAGTCGCTGCGCTGCCTGATCCAGGTGAGCCTCGCCACGTACGGATCCGCGGACGCGGCGACCGGGGCGAGCCGCGGCGGGGTGGCGCCGGCCGACGTACCGGCACTGGCCGCGGAGATCGCGACGGCGGACGGGCTCGAGCTCGGCGGGGTGATGGCCGTCGCGCCGCTCGGATCGGATCCGGAGGAAGCGTTCGCCGGACTGCGCGACGTAGCGTCCCGGCTACGCTCCGAACACCCCGGCGCCGACTGGATCTCGGCCGGGATGACCGGCGATCTGGAGGCTGCGATCAAGCACGGTGCGACACACGTTCGGCTCGGGCGCGCATTACTCGGTACGCGCACCCTGCTGGGTTAGTGTCGACATCGAGCAGGATTCCTTCCGGCTCACTGTTGTCGTCGTAGAACCGGATCGAGGTGCTGAAGGGCCATGAGCGGCGCACTGCGCAAGATGGGTGTGTACCTCGGCTTGGTCGAGGACGGTGAGCGCTACAACGCCCGCTATGACGACGCCTACGACGACGAGTACGACGAAGAGTACGACGACGCCGTCGACGGGGACTCCCAGGAGACCGAGCCGGTACCTGCCGGCCGGGAGAGCCGCGAATCTCGCACCGAGCCGCACGCGCACGGCCGCGAGGAGCGCCCGGACCGGACCGACCGTCCGGACCAGGCAGGCGGCGCCACGGTCAGCAAGTTCCCAGACCGGCGCGGGGTCGCGCCGTCCCCGGAGGTAACCGAGTTGGCCCGCATCACCACCGTGCACCCGCGCAGCTACAACGAGGCGCGCGTCATCGGTGAGCACTTCCGCGACGGCACGCCCGTCATCATGAACCTGACCGAGATGGATCACTCCGACGCGAAGCGGCTCGTCGACTTCGCCGCCGGCCTGATCTTCTGCTGCCGCGGCTCGATCGAGCGGATCACCACCAAGGTGTTCCTGGTCTGCCCGCCGAACGTCACCGTGGCCGCCGAGGAGAAGGAGAAGATCGCCGCGGACGGGTTCTACAACCAGAGCTGACGCTCTGGTTCGCGGCCCCGCTTCCGGCGTCTTCTACACTCGTTGTCGACATGGATGCTCTAGCGCTCGTCCTCATCGTGCTCTACTACGTGCTGCTCGCCTTCTTCCTGGTGCTGGTGGCGCGGTTCGTGCTCGGTCTGATCGTGATGTTCGCGCCACAGTGGCACCCGAAGGGTGTGCTGCTGCTGTTGTTCGAGCTGATCTACTCGATCACCGACCCGTTCCTCAAGCCGTTGCGGCGGATTCTGCCCCCGATCGGGGCGGGTGGAGTACGCATCGACCTGTCCGCGTTGATGCTCTTCGTGATCGTCTCCGTGGCGATGGCCGTCAACTCCACGGCCCTTCGATCGTTGTAAGGGTGAGGATCACGAGGAGTGGGTAGATAGAGCCCGGATTCCGTTCTAAGACAACGAAGCGATAACGTGATCTACTGAGTCGCCAAGGCGAAGCCGCGGGGACTCCGCCAAGACACAGACAAACGAGGTGAAAGATGCCGCTGACGCCGGATGACGTCCGCTCGAAGCAGTTCACGCCCGTCCGACTACGGGAGGGCTACGACGTCACAGAGGTCGACTCCTTCCTTGACGAGGTGGAGGCCGAGCTCGAGCGACTTCTTGCCGAGAACGAGGAGCTGCGGGCCAAGCTCGCCGCGGCCCAGCGCGCGGGGGCGGACCAGCAGCGGCCGGTCGACCAGACCGCCGCGCTGCCGCCGGTCGTGCAGCAGCCCAAGCCCCCGGTCGTGGTCGAGAAGCCCGAGGAGCCCAAGCCGCCGGTGGCGGTTCCGGGTGCGGCCGCAGCGGCCGGCACGGTCGGTGACGCCTCCAGCTCCGCGGTGCGGCTGCTGGAGATGGCCACCAAGCACTCCGACGACCTGGTCCAGGAGGCGAAGGACACCGCCGACAAGATCATCGGCGAGGCCCGCGCCAAGGCCGAGCGCCTGGAGAACGAGGCCCGCGGCAAGGCCGACCGGATGACCGGTGAGGCCCGCGCCCGCGCCGAGAAGCTCGACGGCGAGATCGCCGAGCGCCGTGCGCAGATGCTGGGCACCCTGGAGAAGCAGAAGGGCCAGCTCGAGCGCACGATCGACGACCTGCACGCGTACGAGCGCGAGTACCGCAGCCGCCTGAAGACGTACTTCACCGAGCAGCTCAAGGCGCTCGGCAACGGCGACGACACGCTCAGCCCGCGCAACGGCTTCCGGCCGGAAGCGCGTGCGCAGGCGCACGGTCACGGCGTTTAAAAACCCTGACACAGCGTTGAATCCCTGACGAAGGGGCGGTGCTTTCCGGCGGCACCGCCTCTTCGGCATGTCTGGACACTTCTGACTGAGGGTCCCGTCCTGGTGACAGGGCGTCAGTCCCGGAAGTCGGTGCCAACAGAAGTGCCAACAGCAGGGCGATCTGGCGGGTGAACCCACCAGATCGCCCCGGGGTCAGGCCTTGGTCAGCCAGTAGGTGAGTTGCAGGTCCTCTTCGGTGCCGGTGGCAACGTCCGCCTCCGACGGGGCCGACTGGTGCAGCTCGACGGCGAGCACCTCGCGGGCGATCTCGTCCGCGTGCTTGCCGAGGGCATCGGCCAGCGCGGCGTCGGTCGAGGTCAGCCAGACCTTGATCCGGTCGGACACCTCGAGTCCGGCGCTCTTGCGGGCCTCCTGCAACGTCCGGACCACCTCGCGGGCCAGCCCCGCCTGCCGCAGCTCGGGAGTGATCTCGAGGTCGAGGGCAACGGTCTCGCCCTGCTCGTTCACCACCGACCAGCCTTCCTTCGGCCGCTCGGACAGCAACACCTCGGCGTCACTGACCCGGACGTCCTCGCCGTCGACGACGACCGTCGCCGTCCCGGTCTCCTTCAGCTCGACCGCGAGTCCGCCCGCGTCGGCGGCGGCGATCGCGGCCGCGACCACCGGCGTCTGCTTGGCGAACCGCTTGCCGAGCTCGCGGAAGTTGCCCTTGGCAGAGAACTCGACCAGGTCGGCGCCCGCTGCGGACAGCGGCTCGACCACGGCGACGTTCAGCTCGTCGGCGATCTCCTGGAGCAGCTCCGGCGACAGGTCCGCGATCGCGGCGGACCCGACCAGTGCCCGGGCCAGCGGCTGCCGCGTCTTGACCTTCGCCTCGGCGCGGGCCGACCGGCCGAGCTCGACGACCCGCTTGGCCATCGACACGTGCTGGGCCAGTACGTCGTCGATCAGCGTCTCGTCGTACGTCGGGAAGCTCGCCAGGTGGACCGATTCGGGCAGGCCGGGCGTGACCGGGCGGAACACGTCCTGCCAGACACGCTCGGTGACGAACGGCATCAGCGGCGCCATCACCCGGGTGAGGACGTCGAGGGTCTCGTGCAGGGTCGCCAGCGCGCCCAGGTCGCCGGCCCAGAACCGGCGGCGGGAGCGGCGGACGTACCAGTTCGAGAGCACGTCGACGAACGAGTTGATCAGCTGGCCGAGCCGCTGCGTGTCGTACGCCGCGTACGCCTCATCGGTGTCGCGCACCAGCCGGTGCGTCTCGCTGACCAGCCAGCGATCCAGCACCGAACGGTCCGCAACCGCCGGCGCGTTGGCTGGTGACCAGTCCGCGAGCCGTGCGTACAGCGCGTGGAACGCGGCCGTGTTCCAGTAGGTGAGCAGCACCTTCCGGACGATCTCGTTCAGCACGTTCGGCCCGACGCCGCGGGCCTTCCACGGCGACCCGGACGCGGCCATGAACCAGCGCACCGCGTCCGCGCTGTGGTCGTCCATCAGCGGGATCGGCTCCAGGATGTTGCCGAGGTGCTTGGACATCTTCCGGCCGTCCTCGGCCAGGATGTGCCCGAGGCAGACCACGTTGCGGTACGACGACTCGTCGAAGACCAGCGTGCCGATCGCCATCAGCGTGTAGAACCAGCCGCGGGTCTGGTCGATCGCCTCGGAGATGAAGTCCGCCGGGTAGCTCTGCTCGAACTTCTCCTTCGAGCCCTCCACCCACGGGTAGCCCCACTGCGCGAACGGCATCGAGCCCGAGTCGTACCAGGCGTCGATCACCTCGGGCACCCGGTGCGACTCGGCGCCACAGGTCGGGCAGTCGAAGGTGATGTCGTCGACGTACGGCCGGTGCGGGTCGGTGGCGCTCAGGTCGCGGCCGGCCAACTCGCCGAGCTCGGCCAGCGAGCCGACGCACACCTGGTGATCCTCGGCACAGCGCCAGATCGGCAGTGGCGTACCCCAGTAGCGCGAGCGGGACACGGCCCAGTCGATGTTGTTGCGCAGCCAGTCGCCGTACCGGCCCCACTTCACCGAGTCCGGGTACCAGTTGGTCTTCTCGTTCTCGCGGAGCAGCGCGTCCTTCACCTGCGTGGTGCGGATGTACCAGGACGGGAGCGCGTAGTACATGACGGGGGTGTGGCAGCGCCAGCAGTGCGGGTACGGGTGCTCGTACGGCACGTGCTTGAACAGGACGCCGCGCTCCGACAGGTCCGTGACCAGGTCCTCATCGGCCTTCTTGAAGAACTGGCCACCGACCAGCGGCACGTCGGCGTTGAAGTGGCCGCTGGAGTCCACCGGGTTCACGACCGGGAGGTTGTACGCGCGACCGACCGCGAGGTCGTCCGCACCGAACGCGGGGGACTGGTGCACCAGACCGGTGCCGTCCTCGGTGGTGACGTAGTCCGCGAGCACGACGTAGTGCGCCGGCTCGTCGAACGGCACCAGCTCGAACGGCCGCTGGTACGTCCACAGCTCCATCTCGCGGCCGACGTACTCGTTGGTGACCGTCCAGCCCTCACCGAGCCGGTCCAGCAGCGGCTTCGCCACGACCAGGGTCTCGTTGCCGTCCGTGGCGGTGACGTACGTGACGTCGGGGTGCACGGCGACGGCGGTGTTGGAGACCAGCGTCCACGGGGTCGTCGTCCAGACCAGCAGCGACGCCTGGCCGGCCAGCGGGCCCGAGGTGAGCGGGAAGCGCACGTAGACCGACGGGTCGACGACCGTCTCGTACCCCTGGGCGAGCTCGTGGTCGGACAGGCCGGTGCCACAGCGCGGGCAGTACGGCGTGATCCGGTAGTCCTCGACAAGCAGGCCCTTGTCGTGGATCTGCTTGAGCGACCACCAGACCGACTGGACGTACTGCGGGTCCATCGTCTTGTACGGGTGCTCGAGGTCGACCCAGTAGCCCATCCGGACGGTCAGCTCGTTGAACGCGTCCACGTTCCGCAGTACCGACTCGCGGCACTTGGCGTTGAACTCGGAGATGCCGTACGCCTCGATGTCGTTCTTGCCGCTGAAGCCGAGCTCCTTCTCGACCGCGACCTCGACCGGCAGGCCGTGGCAGTCCCAGCCGGCCTTGCGCTCGACCCAGAACCCCTTCATGGTCCGGTAGCGCGGGAACACGTCCTTGAAGACGCGGGCCTCGATGTGGTGGGTGCCGGGCATGCCGTTCGCCGTCGGCGGACCCTCGTAGAACGTCCACGGCGTACCGCCGGCGGACTGCTCGAGGCTCTTGGCGAAGGTGTCGTGCTCGTCCCAGTGGGTGAGCACCTCGCGCTCCATCGCCGGGAAGTCGACCTGTGCGGGAACCTGCCGCCAGGGGGTGCCGGGGGTGTCTGCTGCCGCCATCTTTGTGCGTCCTTCGTCGCGTCCTGCTACTGGACGAGGGACGAAGCACCGGCCGCAGCCGGTTACCGCGCGGTACCACCCTCCTTGGTGACCCAGAGTGCGGTCACCCACTTCCTTAACGAGACGCTGCCGGTTCTAATAGGTCCCTACGGACTGTTCTTCCGGCGGCTCCGGGGTGATGGCCCCATCATTGCCTTGCGGTTCGCGATTGTCAGTGTACGGCGTCGTACCAGGCGACTACGAATCGTTAAACCGACCGGGGCGGTGGGGCGGGCAGGAGAAAAGCAGTGGTGCAGGGAGAATTCGGCCATGAGAATTCTCCTGCGGGTGCAGCCGGGGGCCTCCAGGACAGCGGTCGGCGGCCGGTACGACGGTCCGTCGGGGGCGGCGCTGGTGGTCGCGGTGGCAGCCCGTGCGGTGCAGGGACAGGCAACGAAGGCTGTCCTGATGGCGGTGGCGGCGGCGTTCGGCGTCCGGCGTTCCGCGGTGAGTTTGGTGCGTGGCGCGACCAGCAGGGACAAGCTGGTCGAGGTCGAGGGGGAGGAGAACGACATCCGGGCGCGGCTCGAGCAACTGCTCGACTGACCCGGGACTGTTACGGACGGTGATGTCCGCAACACGGTTGTGACGCGCGGAACATCGAGCGGACTTGAAGAACCGACTACCTTATCTGCACGGTCTGCGCGTCAGGCTGGCTCGTGGTGAACACGTGGCCTACTGTCTTGCGACCAGTCCGCTCCAGTCTCCGACGAAGGCAGGGGGTAGCTGACCATGGCTACATCGGCACCCAAGAAGTCCGCCCCCCAACGCACTGCCGCGGCCAAGAAGAGTGCCTCGGCGTCCGGCGAGCCGAAGAAGCAGACGGCTCGTAAGGCACCGGCGAAGACCTCGCCGGCGAAGAAGACTTCCGCGAAGAAGCCGGCGACCACGTCCGCCGGTTCCGCGGCCAAGAAGGCTCCGGCCAAGAAGTCCCCTGCCAAGGCAGCGACAACGAAGAGGGTGGCCATGAAGACCAACGAGAACAGGACTCCGGCGACGGCGCCGGGCAAGTCCGCTGCACACACGGCCGAGAGTTTCAAGGTGAAGCCGGGTGAGGATCCGTGGACCGCGGCCGAGCTGGCCGAGCTGCGCGCCGAGCTGGAGGGTGAGGTCCAGCACCTCAAGGACGAGATCAAGGACGCCGAGCAGGAGATCCAGGGCCTGTTCCGGGACGGGAGCGACGGCGCGGGCAACGACCAGGCGGACGTCGGCTCGACCACCCTCGAGCGGTACCACGAGCTGACGCTGGCGAACAACGCCCGCGACATGCTGAACCAGATCGAGTTCGCGCTGAGCCGGATCGACGACGGCACGTACGGCGTCTGCGACAACTGCGGCAATGCGATCGGCAAGGGTCGGCTGCAGGCGTTCCCGCGTGCGACACTGTGTGTCTCATGCAAAGAACG
>DASSDE010000900.1:0-4803 GCA_035697365.1 Kribbella sp.
GTGTCCGACATGAACGCGCTGCTGCACGCGCGCGCGGACGCGCGACTGACCGAGGTCTACAACACGTCCGGCCTGACCGTCCCGGACGGGATGCCGCTCGTGTGGGCCGGCAAGAAGGCCGGGTTCGAGGAGATGGACCGGGTTGCCGGGCCGGATCTGCTCGAGCGGGTGCTCGCGGAGGCGGCCGACCGTGGCTGGACGCACTACTTCTACGGCGGCGCCGAGGGCGTGGCGGAGGAGCTGCGCGAGCGGTTCCAGGACCGGCATCCGGCGTTGAAGGTCGTCGGCGTCGAGTGCCCGCCGTACCGCGCCCTGACCGACGCCGAGGACGCGCAGACGGTCGCCCGGATGAACGAGGCACGGCCGGACATCGTCTGGGTCGGGCTCGGCGCGCCGAAGCAGGAACGCTGGATGGCCGACCACCGCGATCGACTGAACGCGACGATCCTGATCGGCGTCGGCGCGGCGTTCGACTTCCACACCGGCCGGCTCGACCGCGCGCCGGGCTGGATGCAGCGCGCCGGGCTCGAATGGAGCTACCGGCTCTGCAAGGAGCCGCGCCGGCTCTGGAAGCGTTATGTGCTGGGCATTCCACGCTTTCTCCTGGGCGTCCTCCGCCATCCGCCGCGCCCCCTCTAGAGTGGGCCGGTGAAGATCCGGCGGCCGAAGCTTCGTCGGCTGGCCGGTCCGGCCGGCCGCGCGACCTGGGGATTGGCCGACCAGGCGCTGTCCAGCCTGAGCAATCTCGCGGTCGGGGTGGTGGTGGCGCGCTCGAGTACGGTCGCGGACTTCGGCGTGTACGCGCTGGCGTTCGGCGGCTACACGATCGCGCTGAACGTCTCCCGTGCAGTCTCCACCGAGCCCCTCGCCGTCCGGCACTCGGGCGACCGAACGCCTGACTGGGAGAGAGCGGTCCGCGCGAGCACCGCGACCGCCATCCTGTGCGGTCTGCTCGCACTGCTGGTCGGGCTCGCGATTGCGGCGTTTCCTGGCGTTCCGTCGCGGGGCGTGCTGCTCGCGTTCGCGATCACGATGCCCGGGCTGCTGCTGCAAGATGCCTGGCGCTGGGCGTTCTTCGTTGTCGGCGAAGGCCAGAAGGCGTTCGTCAACGACCTGATCTGGCTGGTTGCCATGCTCGCGATCTTCGGCGGCCTCTTCCTGACCGGTACGACGTCGGCGTTCTCACTGACGTTCGGGTGGGGACTCGGTGCGGTGATCGCCGCGATCGCCGGGCGCGTCCAGGCCGGCGTGGCGCCGCGCCGGCAGCTGATCCGGGAATGGATCCGCCGGAACTGGGACCTGAGTCCCAAGTACGTCGGCGAGATGCTGGCGGTCTCCGGCACCATCCAGGTGTACATGCTCGGCATCACCGCGGCCGCCGGTCTGGTCGCCACTGCGGGCATCCGCGGCGCGCAGGTGCTGCTCGGCCCGGTGAACGTGCTCAACCAGGGCATCCGGATGATCTCGGTGCCGGAGGCGGCCCGGGCTTTGAAGCACTCGTACCGGCGGCTGTGGCTCGTGGGGCTGGCGATCTCGTTCGGCGTCGGCGCGGGCGCCCTGGCGTGGGGCGCCGTCTTCCTCCTGCTACCCGCGGTCGTCGGGCGTCAACTGCTCGGACCGGGCGTGTGGACGCAGGCGCACGGCGTACTGGTCCCCGTGATCCTGCTGCAGGCCCTCGGCGCCTCGAACGCCGGCGCCTTCGCCATCCTCCGCGCCCTCACCGCCGCCACCCGGGGCCTCCGCGTCCGCCTGATCTCCTCGGTCATCCTGATCACCTGCGGAGTGACCGGCGCCTACCTCTGGGGCCCCAGAGGCGCCGCCTGGGGCCTGGCCGGCGCCTCCTCAGCCACTCTCCTCCTCTGGTGGAACGAAGCCCACCGAGCCATCGCCGCCCACCGCCGCATGCAGTAACCCCGCCCACGTTCCACCCCCGCCCACGTTCCGCCCGCGTGCTTCCGCCGCTCCCGCGCCTGAATCACCCAGCGCGCCGCAATCTCAGCGGTCAACCTTCCAGCTGGTGGGTTAGCAGCGAGAATGCCGACCCACAAACCCACCATCTGAGAGGTTGACCGCTGAGATTGCGGGCGCCGGACAAGCCGCGGACGGTCGCAGACGGAGGTCGTGCCGAACGGAGAAGTGGAAGGGGTGCGGGGTCAGGCTCTGCGGCGGGTTGAGGTCAGGATGCGGCCCAGGCGGTTGGCGGTGCGGTGTGGGTGGTCGAGGTCGGTCCAATCGGCCCGGTACACCGCGAGACCGATGCCCCGCAGCCGGTTCTCACGGGTCTTCTCGGCAACGAAGACATCGGCGGTTGCACCGGCGTACTTGATCCTGCCGTCGAATTCGGCGATCGCTTCACGTCCGGGGAAATCGAAGTCGACACGGCCGATGAAGCCGTCGTCGTCGTAGTACTCGACTTGCAGGTCCGGGGCCGGGAGGCCGAAGTCGTGGATCAGTACGCGCATCCGAGACTCTCCGACGGACTCCGACCGTCCGTCCGCGAAGTCCAGTGCGGCACGGGCTGTCGCGCTGCCAGGCCAGAACTCGATGGTCCTGAGCAGGCCGCGGATCCCGTCCTCAGCGGTTGCGTGATCGCGGAGCGCCGCGTCGGCAATCACCACGCCGGCTTCGAACGACGCCGTACAAGCAGTTTCCACGACTGCTCTCGGAACCGCCGTCACGAGCCTTCCGTCGAGTTCGGTCAGGTCGCCGGACGCCAGCCTGCCGCGGTGGTAGTTGACGCCGGCCACGCCACCGCCGTGTCTACGTTCGTCGAGGTGGGTGAGGTGCACCTTCGAGAGATCCATGCCCCAGACCGGCAGTCCGTGGAGCACCAGCGCCGATTGGTGGCTGATGGCAACGGATCCCGGTCGCATCGCGTTCAGCGCGGCGAATACCGACCGGCGGTAGCGTGCGAGCTCGCGGTCCCACGGTGCGAGGTGGGTCTCGTCGAGCGATTCGGCGTACTGGCCGTACCGCACCCGCTCCCACCGGCCCCTGCTGATCCGGTCGCGGATTCCCTGGGCTGTGTATCCACAATCCAGCGCCTGGGCACGGCTGAACACTCCGCCTTGGCTCTCGGCGACGGCAGCCAGCATGCGATTCACGCGCCAAGGATCCGGCATCACCGTAGGTCGGGGCCAACGTGATGCCGACACCCTGTGGATAACCAGGTCGAAGCACTTCACCAGCTGAGAGGTTGACCGCCGAGCTGGTGGGTTGTCCCGATGGTATGCACAGGCCGAACCCACCAGCTGAGAGGCCAACCTCTCAGCTGGTGGGTTCGCTGGTCAGGGGCAGTTGGTGGGTTCGGCTGGTTAGGGAACCTTGACGGTGGCGGTGGCGCTCTTCATGATGTTGCGGCCGTCGTGGACCTCGAGGTGGTACGAGTACGTCGAACCGCGCTTGAGGCCGCGGTCGATGACCTGGTACTTCTTGCGGGTCTGCCAGAAGTACGACGTGTATTTGTTCGAGCTGATGTTCAGCGAGCCGCGGAACACGTTGTACGTGAGCGTCAGGTTGTCCAGGTCGTACGAGTCCGGATAGGTGATGTACGCGCGGCCGGCGGTCGTCGCGACCACGGTCGGCCGCGGCGGAACGCGGGGCGAGGCGCCGCCGGCGGCGTTGGTGAACCGGGCGATGCCCATCTGGATCGCACCGTTCACGTGCAGGAAGTCGCCGCCGACCCACAGGTCCGTCGCGGTGCCGGCCATCGCCAGCGGGCCGACCTTCGTGGTGCTCTTCGGGTTCGCGTCGGTGTTCGGGAACCACGGGCCGAGGTTGCCGTTGATCGCGCTCTCGACGAGCAGGTAATGGGTGCCGGTGCCGTTCGGGAAGCCGTTCGGGGACGCGGTGCAGTCGTGCGCGTGCGAGCCCTTGTAGACCCAGTTGCCGATCGCCTTGATCGCCTCGGTCGCGCCCAGGCACTTGTTCTGCCACAGGAGTTTGCCGGTCGACACCTGCGCGGCGAGTACGCCGTCGTAGCAGCCGGACCCGTCGCCGCCGTTGGACACGTACACGTTGTCGCCGAGGGTGTCGATGTCCTTCACGCGCGTGGTGCAGGTCGCGGTCGGCTTCGGGATGGCCGCCGCGGCCGGGAAGCTGTCGGCGGCGCCGGTCGTGGTGTTCAGCATCGCCAGCGAGTAGTGGTCCTTGCCGCCGATGGTGCTGAACGGTCCGCCGACGAAGACCCGGCTGCCGTTGTCGGAGACGTCGACGGCGTAGACGTCGGCGTTCGCGTTCGGGTTCCACGGCAGCAGGTCGCCCTGGAGCAGCCGGACGGCGCCGAGCCGGTTGCGGGTCACACCGTCGATCCTGCCGAAGGCACCGCCGATGTAGACGGTGCTGCCGGAGATCGCCAACGCCTTGACACGGGCCGCGACGACCGGGTCCCAGGCCGCGACGAGCTTGCCGGTGACCACGCTGAACATCGCGATCTTGCTGCGCCGGACACCGTTGACCATCGTGAAGTCACCGCCGACGACGACCCACTTGCCGTCCGGGCTGGTGGCGATGCTGTAGACGGGCCCGTTGAGGGTCGGCGCGAACGCGGTCGGGGCCCCGGTGGTGCGGTTGAAGGCCGCGAGGTACGTACGGACCGTTTCCGGCGCCTGGCCGGCCGCCTTCCCCGGCTGCCGGAGCCTGGTGAACAGGCCGCCCGCGAAGACCGTGTTCCCGGAGATCGCCAGCGCGTTGACGCTGTTGTTGGTCTGCCACGAGGGCTGCTTGATCGCGGAAACAGCGGACGCGAAGCCAGGTGTCGCCGCCTCCACCGGCGGTCCCGAGGGGATCAGCGCAGCGGCCAGA
>DASSDE010000901.1:0-5306 GCA_035697365.1 Kribbella sp.
ACGCTGTACCTGCACGGCTCGGTGGCGGCGCGCAGTGTCGTGGCGGCTCCGGAGCAGACCATCTGCGTCACGGTCACGCACGCCGACGGGCTGGTGCTGGCGCGGTCCGCGTTCCACCACTCGGTGAACTACCGGTCCGCGGTGATCTTCGGCGTACCGCGGCTGATCACCGATCCGGACGAGAAGCTCCACGGGCTGAACCGGATCGTCGATCACCTGGTCCCCGGACGT
Source organism: Kribbella sp. (assembly GCA_035697365.1). Taxonomy (GTDB): domain Bacteria; phylum Actinomycetota; class Actinomycetes; order Propionibacteriales; family Kribbellaceae; genus Kribbella. The sequence goes on from DASSDE010000901.1 coordinate 232, forward strand.
TCGCTCGCGGTCCGGCCGCCGAACCGCAAGGAGCTGGCGAAGACTTCGGTCCTCGCGCTGTCGCTCACCGAGGCGTCGGTGAAGACGCGGTCCGGCGGCGCCAACGACGACGAGGAGGATCTCGACCTGCCGTACTGGACAGGTGTCGTCCCGCTCCGCGTCGTCGCCGGCGAACCGGAGAACAACCCCGACTGCGACCTGCTGGTGCCGGCCCACGTCCGCACGCGCGCGAACCTGCTCGGCGCACCCTCCTAGGCGACGGTCCCCTTGTTGTAGTTCTTCTGCGCCCAGAAGTAGCCGACGATCGCGACCGCCACGCACCACGCCGCGGCCAGCCAGCCGTTGCCGCTCTCCATCGGCGTACCGAGCAGCAGATGCCGCAGGGTGTCGATGATCGGGGTGAACGGCTGGTACCGCGCGAACCAGCGGATGCCGCTCGGCATCGCCTCCAGCGGAATGAACGTGTTGCTCAGGAACGGCAGCAGCAGGCTGATCGGCAGGACGACGTTGCTGGCGCCCTCCGGCGTCTTGCTGGTCAGCCCGAGCGCGATCGCGAACCAGGTCAGCCCGACGGTCAGCGCGACCATCAGCAACGCTGCCAGCAGCCACTCGGCCGGCGACGCGTTCGGCCGGAAGCCGAGCAGGATCGCGAACCCGACCACGAGCCCCAGGCTGACGATCGTCACCAGTACGTTGCCGAGCACGTGTCCGGTCAGTACGGCCGGCCGGAAGATCGCCATCGTCCGGAACCGGGCGACGATCCCCTCGGTCATGTCCATGCAGACCGCGACCGCGGGCGACATCGTGCCGGACGCGATCGACATCAGCAGGATCCCGGGCGTCAGGAAGTCGATGTAGTCCAGGCCCTGAGCGCCGCTGCCGAGGCCGGCCGAGAACGTGTCCCCGAAGACCAGGCCGAACAGCAGGATCATGATCACCGGCATCCCGAGGGCGCCGAGCGACAGGCCCGGGTAGCGCTGGGCGTGCCGCAGCGTGCGGCGGAGCATCGTCGAGGTGTCTTGGAGTGCGTAGCTCATGGTGCGGTCATCTTCTCGGTGGGCTGGCCCGTGACGGCGAAGAACACGTCGTCCAGGTCGGGGGTGTGGACAGTGAGTTCGTCGACCTCGAGCGAGGCGTCGTCGATCCGCGCCAGCAGGTCGCGCAGCGCGTGCACGCTGCCGTCGTTCGGCACCTGCAGGACGAGCGCTTCGCGGTTCGGTACGGCGGTCGGCAGTACCTGCCCCGCGAGCATGAACTCCTCCGGTGACGTGAACCGCAGGCGGATGTGCCCGCCCGGAGCGAGCCGCTTGAGCTCCTCCGCCGTACCTTCGGCGACGAGTCGTCCGTGGTCGAGCACTGCGATCCGGTCGGCCAGTTGGTCGGCCTCCTCGAGGTACTGCGTGGTGAGCAGGACGGTGACGCCGCCGGCGACGAGCTCGCGGATCATCGTCCACATGCTGTGCCGGCTGCGCGGGTCCAGCCCGGTCGTCGGCTCGTCCAGGAAGATGATTCGCGGGCGGCCGACGAGCGTCATCGCGAGGTCGAGCCGGCGCTTCATACCGCCCGAGTACGTCGACGCGAGCTTCTGACCGGCGTCGACCAGGTCGAACTGCTCCAGCAGCTCGTCCGCCCGGCGGCGCGCCTCCTGCTTGCCGAGGTGGTACAGGTCGGCCATCAGGATCAGGTTCTCGCGGCCGGTCATCAGGCCGTCGACCGCGGAGAACTGGCCGGTGACGCCGATCGCGGCCCGGACCGCCTCCGGGTCGGCGGCCAGATCGTGGCCGGCCACCCGGACGTGGCCGGCGTCGGCGGCGGTCAGCGTGGACAGAATCCGGACCACGGTGGTCTTGCCGGCTCCGTTCGGGCCGAGCAGGGAGAAGATGGTGCCTTCGGCAACGTTCAGGTCGATGCCGTCGAGTACGAGCTTGCCGCCGTAGGACTTGCGCAGCCCACGGACGTCGATCGCTGGTGACATGAGAGGTCCTCGGTTGTTTTCGGGCAGGGCGAACCTGACCCGGGTGGCTTGACGGGTCGTGCGAGGAGGAGGTTTTGGGCGTGCCTCACCAGCCGAGCGGCTCGGAGCCGAGCCCTCGGTGCTGGGAGGGGTCAGTTAGATGTCGAGGTCTTCGACGGCCGGCTGGTCGGCCGCCTCCTCGACGAGTGCGTAGAGGTCTTCGGGGATCAGCTCGCGGAGCTCGTCGACGGTGTCCACGACGGACAGGGTGGCCTCGCCCTGCGCCATGCTCCAGGACTGGTCGGCGCTCCAGTTGCCGACCCAGGAGCGCCAGCCGGTCAGGTAGCGCTCGTCGTCGGCGTTCTGCTTGAACTGGTTGCGGCGGTCCGCGTGCAGTACGAACTTGCCGGTGCGGCTGCGGTAGACCTTGAAGGCCTCGTAGCCGGTGCTGCTGGAGCGTCCGCCCTCGGCGAGCAGGACGCCTGAGAACCGTTGCTTGCGGCCGGTGCCCCGGCCCACCCGCACGGTGATCTCGTCGTACCCCTCGAAGCGGCCTTCCTCCAGCTCGACGTACTTGCGGAGCGCGATCGAGATCGCCGAGGACAGGTTCCCCGCCAGCTCCTGCGCCCGCTTGTACAGCGGTAGGTCGTCGTCGGACACGTAGATCGTCTTGTTCGGCATGTCTCCTCCTACGTAGAACTATACGCAGACGTCTCCGCATATGTCTACGTAGATCTGTACGTACCTGGGGAAACTGGGGACGGCCGAGCTGAACGGTGTGGAAATCAGGTCGCTCAAACCAGAGTTATCCACAGATTTGGGCCAATTTCCGGCCCGTTCGGTGGAGAAGTAAGGGTCAGCGTGGGGATAACTCGCCCGAATCGGTGTGCACAACTGGGGATACGGCTGTGGATAACTGCCGGATGCGTCGGGTCAGATCCACTGCGTGGAGACGACGAAGCCGACCGCGATCAGGCCCATGCCGATCAGCAGGTTCAGGTTGCCGAGGTCCTTCATCACCGGGATCTGATCACCGGCCACGTAGAAGACGACCAGCCAGGCGAGACCGATCAGCCAGCACGCCAGCATCAGCGGCGCCACCCAGACGCGGGACTGGGTACGCGGCTTCTTCGGCGTCTTCTCCGCCTTGACCTTCTCGGTCTTCTTCTTGTTGCGACTGCTCGACTCGGGCACGTCTGAACTCCTTGTAAGGACGCATAAGCTAACCGCAGCGGAACCCTGTTCAGGTCCGGTCCCGCGCTAGCGTAGTGCAGAGAGCAATCTGGAGATCATGGGTGCGTAGGTTGAGGCGGATTTCGCTGTGGCGCGTGGGTGCGCCGCTGGCGCTGATGTGCGCCGGTCTGCTGTTCGCGACCAGTGCCACCAACGCCCGGGGTACCGACCTGCGACCCAGCCGCAACACTACGCTCGCGGGCCTCGTGGAGGAACAGAGTCGCCGCAGCGCGACCTTGGTCCGGCAGCACGCAGCGCTGACCCACGACATCGAGGCGCTGCAGGCCCAGCAGGGCTCCATCGACCCGAAGCTCGCCCAGCAGTTCGAGAGCCTCTCCGAGCAGGTCGGTACCCGCCCGGTCACCGGGCCCGGTCTCACGGTCACGCTCCGGGACGCACCGCCCGAGGTGGTGAAGGACAACCCGGACGTCGACGAGAACTGGCTGGTCATCCACCAGCAGGACATCCAGGCCGTGGTGAACGCGTTGTGGGCCGGCGGCGCCGAGGCGATGACGATCCAGAACCAGCGCGTCATCTCCACCACCGGGATCAAGTGCGTCGGCAACTCGGTCGTCCTGCACGGTGTTCCGTACCTCCCGCCGTACAAGATCTCCGCGATCGGCGACCGGCGGAAACTGCAGGACGCGCTCGACCACTCGCAGTACATCGAGAACCTGCAGGACTACGTCGTGAAGTTCCAGCTCGGGTACGACGTGAAGAACCAGTCCTCGCTCCAGATGCCGGCCTACGAAGGCACCCTGGACCTGCAGAGCGCCACCGTCCCGGGCTTCGAACGGACACCGTCGGTCAGTCCGAGCGTCACCGGGCGATAATGGGCCGCATGCCGCGGATCCTTGTCGTCGACAACTACGACTCCTTCGTCTACAACCTCGTGCAGTACCTGCAGCAACTGCAGGCCGACACCACGGTGCTGCGCAACGACGAGGTGACCCCCGAGCAGGCCGCCGAATACGACGGTGTCCTGCTCTCCCCCGGTCCGGGAACGCCCGAAGAGGCCGGCGCCTGCGTCGACATCGTGAAGCAGGTCGGGCACCAGGTCCCGATCTTCGGGGTCTGCCTCGGCCTGCAGGCGATCGGCGTTGCGTACGGTGGCGTCGTCGGCCGCGCGGACGAGTTGCTGCACGGCAAGACCAGCCAGGTGTTCCACGAGGGCGCCGGTGTCCTCGCCGGGCTGCCGTCGCCGTTCACCGCGACCCGGTACCACTCGCTCGCGATCGCCGAGGACAGCGTGCCGAACGAGTTGCGAGTGACCGCCCGTACCGACGCCGGCGTCATCATGGCGGCCCGGCACCGCGACCTCCCGGTCGAGGGCGTGCAGTTCCACCCGGAGTCCGTACTGACCGAGGGCGGCCACCGGATGCTCGCCAACTGGCTGGCGATCTGCGGCGACCCGGACGCGGTCGCCCGCTCCGCCGGTCTGGCCCCGGTCGTCGGCTGACCGAAGCCGAAAGCGAAGAACCCCTCGAGGCGATCGCCTCGAGGGGTTCTGTGCGTTCAGCCGCCGATCGTGATGCCCGGCGTGTCGGGCGTCGACGGTGGAGTGTCCGTCGGTTGCGTCGGTTGCGTCGGTTGGGTCGGCTCGTCCTGGAGCTTGTTGACCGTCAGTGTGACCAGGGTGTTCTTCGGCGCCTTCGAGCCGGCCTTGATCGACTGCTGCAGCACGGCGCCCTCGGCCGCGTTCTGGTCGTTGCCGAACGTCTGCCCGACCCGGAAACCGGCCTGCTCGAGCGTCAGCTTCGCGTCGTCGAAGGTCTGGGTGACGACGTTCGGTACCTCGACGTTCTCCACACCGGTGGACACGGTCAGGGTGAACTCGGTACCGGGCGGGTAGGAGGAGCCCGGATCCGGGCTGACCGCGATCACGGTG
>DASSDE010000902.1:0-3879 GCA_035697365.1 Kribbella sp.
CGCCCAGTCGAGCGTGTTGGTCATGAACTGTCCCGGCCGCAGGAACGTCCACTCGAAGCCACCGGCCTCGATCGCCTGCTCCAGCCGGTAGTAGTGCCACGTCGACGGATCCCCCTGCGCCTCGTAGTCCGCGGGCTCCCCCGACAGCACGACGACCCGCCGCACGCCGGCGTCCCGCGCACAGCGGACGAAATCATCGACGTACGCCGGAAGCGGCGCGAGGTACACCGTGTCGATGCCCTCCAGCGCGGCGGGCAACGTCCGTGGTTTACCGAGGTATCCGCGCGCAACGTCCACACCGTCCGGCAGCGCGGCCCGGGCCGGATTGTTGGTCAGCGCCCGCACCGGCGCCCCCGCCGCCACTAACTCGTCGACCAGCAGTCGCCCCACGCTCGCCGTCGCGCCCGTCACCAAGATCGTCACCATCGTCCCCTCTCAGCTTGAATTCCCGTAGGGTATACGAGAATTCAAATCAGCGCCTATCGTTGACCCGGTGAGTGAGCGGCGCAGTGGTGAGGGGCAGCCCGACCGGACGCTGGCGTTGCTGTGGCGCAACCACAGCCGGCCGGCCGCGCCGCCCGCCGGCGAACCCGCGCGGAAACGTGGTGCCGGGCGCCGGCCGTCGCTGACCGTGGACGACGTTGTCGAGGCGGGGATCCAGCTCGCCGACGAGCAGGGCCTGGCGGCCGCGTCGATGGGCGGTCTCGCGAAGGAGCTCGGCGTCGGCACGATGACGCTGTACACGTACGTACCGTCGAAGGAAGAACTGCTCGACCTGATGGTCGATCAGGTGCTCGGCGAGCGCCGCCTTCCGGCTCCGGGCGAACCGCGGCCCGCGAACTGGCGCGAGCAGGTGGAGATCTACTCGGTAGAGACCCGCGCCATGTTCCAACGGCACCTGTGGTTGTCGCAGGTCTCCACGATCCGCCCGCCGGTCGGCCCGGGCATGCTGGCCGGCCGCGAGTACCTGCTGTCCGTCCTGCTCGACCTCGGCCTCACTCCCGTCGAGACGAACACGGCGGCGCTGGCCATCACCACGTACGTCGACTCAGCGGCCGGCCTGGAAGCGGAGAGCCGGCTGGTGGAGCGGACGACCGGGCAGACCAACGACGCCTGGTGGTACGAGCGGAACGACCTGTGGGAGACGTACTTCGACGTCGACCGGCACCCCGCAATGACCACCATCTGGCACGCCGACGGCTACAAGTCGACCGCCCACGACGCCTACCGCTACGGCCTTGACCGCCTCCTCAACGGCATCCAGCCCTAGCAGCGGGCTCCGGTGAGGACGTGGGCGCCTACTGGGTTGAGGATGTGTTTGACCGAGCTGCCGGTGCGATGGGTAGTGACCAGGCCGGTGTCGTGCAGGACCCGCGCATGCTCGCTGGCCGACGCCAGTGAGATCCCGGCGCGGACCGCTAGTTCGCTGGTCGAGCAAGCTCCGGCCGAGATGCTCTTGAGCACCCGTGCCCTGGTCTTCCCGAGCAGGTCCGCGAGAGCACCCTCGCGATCCGGTCGCCGTACGACGGTTGCTGTCCCGGTGGCGTCGCTCCGCACCGGATAGACCAGCACCGGTGGCAGCTCCGGATCGAGCAGCATCATCGGGTACTTCCAGCAGAAGAACGACGGCACCAGCCGCAGCCCACGACCGTTCAGGTACAGGTCACGGGAGATGTGCGGCATGTCCACCGACAACACCGGCGCACTCCAGCTGAGCGACCGGTGCAGCTCCGGCAGCAACGACTCGAATCCGTTGCTGGCAACGGTTTCGTTGTACTTCGCGACCGCCGGCTCGATCGCGCCGGCGATCATCGGCATCTGCGGCGCGATCTTCGTCCGGTGGAACGATCGGAGCCCACCAACGAGCCGCTGCATGAGGCTGGTCTCGCCGGCCGCGAGGCGCCGCGTCCAACCGGGCAGCCGCACACTGTCGGACAGTTGCCGCAGCTCGGCCGTCAGTTGTGCGGGTGGTGTGGCGGCGACCGCCGTCAGCCCCGCCTCGAGCCCTTGCGCCGCGGCGCCCGGTGTCAGGAAGTCCGGCGAGTAGCCCACCGGTGGGGCTAGCGCGATCAGGTCCTGTTCCAGCTCGGTCAGCCGCGCCCGGGCCCGCTCCCGCCAGGTCCCGAACACTTCCGGCTCGTTGTCGCCTTGCAGGACGTGGAGACCCAGCAGGACCTCCCACAACGGATCCGGCTGCTGAGCGATCGTCGTTCTCGCCAGATCTGCGCAGTCGAAATGAATGCGGAACACCACGATCTCCTCCCCCGAGGAAATCACCCGACGTGGTCAACGGGTGACAATTCCGACACTAACAGTCGTCAGGGTCACCCGCTGTGATGTGGAACTACTCCCACTCGATGGTGCCCGGGGGCTTGCTGGTGACGTCGAGGGTGACCCGGTTGATCTCGTCGACCTCGTTGGTGATCCGCGTCGAGATGCGTTCGATCACTTCGTACGGGACGCGGGCCCAGTCGGCGGTCATCGCGTCCTCACTGGTGACCGGGCGCAGGACGACGGGGTGTCCGTACGTCCGGCCGTCGCCCTGAACTCCGACCGACCGGACGTCGGCCAGCAGGACGACCGGGAACTGCCAGATGTCCCGATCGAGACCGGCCGCGGTCAGCTCCGTACGGGCGATCAGGTCCGCGGCGCGCAGAATGTCCAGCCGCTCACGCGTCACCGCACCGATGATGCGGATCGCCAGACCGGGACCCGGGAACGGGTGCCGGTAGACCATCGTCTCGGGCAGCCCGAGCGCCAGCCCGAGCTCGCGCACCTCGTCCTTGAACAGGGTCCGCAGCGGCTCGATCAGACTGAACTCGAGGTCGTCCGGCAGACCGCCCACGTTGTGGTGCGACTTGATGTTCGCCGCGCCCGCGCCGCCGCCGGACTCCACGACGTCCGGGTACAGCGTGCCCTGGACCAGGAACTCGATGTGCCGCTCGGCGTCCACCTTGCGGGCGGTCGACTCGAACGTCCGGATGAACTCGCGGCCGATGATCTTCCGCTTCTGCTCCGGATCGGTGACGCCGGCCAGCGCGCCCAGGAACTGGTCCTCGGCGTCGATCGCCTCCAGGCGGATCCCGATCGCGGCGGCGAAGTCCTTTTCGATCTGCTCGGACTCGCCGGCGCGCTGCAGGCCGTGGTCGACGTACACACAGGTCAACTGGTCGCCGATCGCCTTGTGCACCAGAGCTGCTGCGACGGCGGAGTCGACACCGCCGGAGAGCGCGCACAGCACCTGCTTGTCGCCGACCTGCTCGCGGATCAGCGCGACCTGCTCCTCGACCACGTTGGTCGTCGTCCAGTCACCCTTGCAGCCGGCGATCTCGTACAGGAAGTGCTCCAGCACGGCCTGTCCGGCCTGCGAGTGCAGGACCTCCGGGTGCCACTGCACGCCGGCGAGCTGGCGGTCCAGGTCCTCGAACGCGGCCACCGGCGCACCGTCGGACGCGGCCAGTACGGCGAACCCGGCCGGCGGTGCGTGCACGGCGTCACCGTGCGACATCCACACGTTCAGATCCTCGGGTACGCCGGCCAGCAGCCGGCCCGCCTCGGTCACGGTCACCGGCGTCCGGCCGAACTCGCGCAGCCCGGTCCGCCGGACCTCACCGCCGAGCGACTGCGCCATCGCCTGGAACCCGTAGCAGATCCCGAACGCCGGAACACCCGCCTCGAACAACCCGGAGTCGACCCGCGGCGCACCCTCGGCGTAGACCGACTGCGGCCCGCCGGACAGGATGATCGCCTTCGGCCCCTTCGCCAGCATCTCCTCGACCGGCATCGAGTGCGGCACGATCTCGGAGTACACCTTCGCCTCACGCACCCGCCGCGCGATCAACTGCGCATACTGCGCCCCGAAATCAACAACCAGAACCA
>DASSDE010000903.1:0-9282 GCA_035697365.1 Kribbella sp.
CTGTTCCTGGGGACCAGTTGCGCAACTGGTCCCGCCGTACGATGGGCTGCGCGGACGAGGGCCGTCAACGAGGACGCCACGCCGTCGCTGGTAGAGGAGAACGCCGCCTGATGGAGATCCCCGGACTGGTTGAAATCACCACGCACGACGAGCTGCGCGAGATCGTTCCGCCGCCTATCGGCGCGGCGGTAGCCAAGGAGCGCAAGGAGCTCCATGACCTCGACCTGCAGTGGCTCGGCGCCTCCCCGTTCTGCCTGATCGCCACCTCGGACACCGACGGCAACTGCGACGTCTCTCCCAAGGGCGACCCGGCCGGTTTCACGAAGGTCCTCGACCGGACCACGCTCGCGCTGCCGGACCGGGCCGGCAACCGCCGGATCGACGGCTTCACCAACCTGCTGAGCAACCCGCATGTCGGCCTGATCTACTTCATCCCCGGCCGCACCGACACGCTGCGGATCAACGGCCGGGCGCGGATCGTCAAGGAAGCCCCGTTCTTCGACGACATGATCGTCAAGGGCAACCGCCCGCAGCTCGCGCTACTGGTCGAGATCGAGCAGATCTTCCACCACTGCTCCAAGTCGTTCCTGCGGTCGCAGCTGTGGAAGCCGGAGACCTGGAACCCGGAGGCGGTGCCGCGCCGGTCGGTGATGTCGCAGACGTTCGAGCGCCCGGACGACGACCTCGGCAAGCTCGACGAGTACTACGGCCAGCAGTACGAGGATTCGATCTACAAGGTCAAGTACTGAACTACTTCAGCAGGCGCAGACCGAAGTACTCCGTGGCGACGATGACACCCGCCCGGCAGCCCTCTACGGTTTCGTAGTGTGACCGAACCTGTGGAGGTTCCGACCTTCGGGACCCGCGCACGCCGCGTACTGCTGCCACTGGCGATCTCGGTGATCGCCGTGGTCGGCTCGTTCGGCGCGTCCCGGGGTGAGACGGACCGCAGGGCGGCGGACTGGTTCATGGTGGTCCTGCTGCTGCTCGGGTCCGTAGCGCTGTACTGGCTCCGTACGCAGCCGGTGAGGGTGCTGTGGGCAACAGTCATCTCGACGCTGGTCTACATGCTGATGCAGTACGCGTACGGGCCGATCATCTTCGCGTTCGTGATCGCGGTGTTCACCACGATCCGCCTGGGCCACCGGCTGGCGGGCTGGGTCGGGCTGATCGCCCTGTACGTCGGGCATGTGGGCGGCCGGCTGATCCTCGGCATCAACGAGCAGGGGCTGTACCAGGTGCTGCTCGTCGGCACCTGCTTCTGCGTACTGGGCTTCCTCGCCGAACTGTTCCGCGCCCATCGGGACCGCGTCATGGCGGCCGCACGGACCCGGCGGGAGGAGGAGCTGCGCAGAGCCGGTGAGGAACGCCTACGCATCGCTCAAGAACTGCACGACGTTGTAGCGCACCACATCTCGCTCATCAACGTGCAGGCCTCCACAGCACTCCACCTGGTCGACCGGCAGCCCGAGCAGGCCGCCCCGGCGCTGTCCGCGATCAAGGACGCCAGTAAGGAAGCCCTGGTGGAGCTGCGCTCGATCGTCGGCGTACTGCGGCAGTCGGACGAATCCGCACCGCGCCAACCGGTCGCCGGACTCGATCATCTCGACCACCTGATCAGCCGTACCGAGCGGGCCGGGCTGGAGGTTCACAAGAGCGTGCACGGCGATCCGCGGCCGCTGCCGACGGGCCTCGACCGCGCCGCGTTCCGGATCGTCCAGGAGTCCCTGACCAACGTCGTACGGCACGCCAGGGCCACGTCGGCGACGGTACGGATCCAGTACGGCGAGCAGGCACTCGTACTGCAGATCGACGACAACGGCGAATCGCTGGCCGCCCAGCCGAAGGAGGGCAACGGCATCTCCGGCATGCGCGAACGCGCCACCGCCCTCGGCGGCACCCTCACCGCGCACCGCACCCCGACCGGCGGACTGCGGATCACGGCGACCCTGCCTCTGTAGATTTCCTGTGAGTACCGGCGCCCGTCGCGCCGCCCAAGGCGCAGATTCACAGAGTTCTCCCAGAAACCCTCGGTAGACGCTCAGAACGGCCCGTCAAGCTTCCGGCATGACAACGATCGAAGTGCGCGGGCTGACCAAGCGGTACGGTCCCGATGTCGTCGTGGACGACCTGTCGTTCTCGGTCGAGGCCGGTCAGGTGACCGGGTTCCTCGGGCCGAACGGTGCGGGCAAGTCGACGACCATGAAGATGATCATCGGCCTCGCCGCGCCGACGCGGGGCTCGGTCAGCGTCGGCGGCCGGCGTTACCAGGACCTTCCGGTGCCGCTGACCGAGGTCGGCGCGCTGCTCGACGCGAGCGCCGTACACGGTGCGCGGTCGGCGCACGACCATCTCCTGGCGCTTGCCGTCAGCAACGGTCTCCCCCGGCGCCGGGTCGCCGAGGTGCTCGCCCGCACCGGTCTCGAGGCAGTCGCGCACAAGCGGGCCGGCGGGTTCTCGCTCGGGATGCGGCAGCGGCTCGGGATCGCCGCGACGCTGCTCGGCGATCCGCGGATCCTGATCTTCGACGAACCGGTCAACGGGCTCGATCCCGAAGGCATCCGGTGGATCCGCGACTTCATGCGTTCGCTGGCGGCCGAAGGTCGGGCCGTGCTCGTCTCGAGCCACCTGATGAGCGAGATGGCGCAGACCGCGGACCATTTGGTCGTGATCGGCCGCGGGCGGCTGATCGCCGACATGGGCATGGCCGACCTGATGCATGCGAACGGGGACGGCACCGTTCTCGTTCGAACCGCTGATCCGAGTGCCTTCGCGCAGCAGCTCACCGCGGCCGGCGGTACGGTCCGCGACGGGCTGGAGGGCTCCATGATCGTCGCCGGGCTGTCCAGCGAGGAGATCGGCAAGCTCGCCGCCTACCACGGCGTCCCGCTGAGCGAGCTGACGCCGCAGCGCGCCTCGCTGGAGGACGCGTTCATGGAGTTGACCAGGGAGAGCCTCGAGTACCAGGGGGCGGCGGCATGAACACACTGCATGCGGAATGGATCAAACTGCGCAGCCTGCGCTCGACCTGGTACACGATCGCGTGCCTGTTCGTTCTCGGATTCGGGATCACGATCTTGTCGTCGAGTGGCGCGAATCAGGACTACTGGGGTGGGACCGATGCGGATCGCGTCGCCTGGGACCCGACCGGTCACAGCCTGAAGACCTTCATCGTCGCCCAACTGGTCGTCGGTGTGCTCGGCATCCTGGTCGTCACGTCGGAGTTCGCGACCGGGCTGATGCAGACCTCGTTGGCCGCCACTCCCCGGCGCCATCGGCTGCTCGCCGCCAAGGCGATCGTCGCAACCGTGGTCGCCGCCGTCGCGGGTCAGGTGCTGATGTTCGTGTCGTTCTTCATCGGCCAGGCGATTCTCGCCGGGCAGGACGTTCCCACCGCGCATCTGGGTGACGCGGGCGTTGTGCGGGCGATCGTCGGGGGCGGGTTGTACCTGTCCGCGATCGCGTTGCTGGCGGTCGGTCTCGGTACGATCCTGCGCGCCACTGCGGGCGCCCTCGCCACCCTGGTGGGCATCGTGTTCCTCGTTCCCGCGCTCGCCGGCCTGTTCCCGTCCTGGGTGCAGGGCGTCTTCGACTTCTGGCCGACGCTCGGAGCGGCCGCGATCTTCGGTACGGTCCCGGACCCCGACTTCCCGCATCCTTGGCTGAACCTGGGCGGGCTGTGGATCGGCGTCGCAGCCGTCCTCACAGCTGCGTTCGTGGTCTTCCGGCGCCGCGACGTCTGACCGCCTCCGTATTCTGGCCACCATGACCCGGTTACTCGTAGTGGACGACGAAGCGACAGTGCGCGAGCTGCTGTCTGCGACGCTTCGGTTCGCCGGCTTCGACGTGACCTCCGCGGCGACCGCGGGCGAGGCGGTCACCGCCGCCGTCGAGCAGCCTCCGGACCTGGTCCTGCTCGACGTGATGCTCCCGGACATGGACGGTTTCGAGGTGGTACGCCGGTTGCGCGAGCTTCCCAGTGCGCTGCGCAACGATCCGGTGCCGGTGCTGTTCCTGACCGCCCGCGACGGTCAGGCGGACAAGATCCAGGGGCTGTCGCTCGGCGCGGACGACTACGTGACCAAGCCGTTCGATCTTGAGGAGCTGATCGCGCGGATCCACGCGATCCTGCGCCGGACGACCGGCCGGGCCGGCGACGTACTGACCGTGGGTCCGCTGCAACTCGATGCCGAGGGCCACCAACTGACGCGGGACGGCAGCCCGCTGCGCGTCTCACCCACCGAGTTCCGGCTGCTGCACTACCTGATGGAGAACGCCGGGCGGGTGGTGTCCAAGGGACAGATTCTCGAACGGGTCTGGCGGTACGACTTCAACGGAGACACGAGCATCGTCGACACCTACATCTCGTACCTGCGCCGCAAGGTCGACGACCAGGACCCGAAGCTGATCCACACCGTGCACGGCACCGGCTACGTGATGCGAGCACCCAAATGAGCAGACTCTCGTTGCGCGGCAGGCTCCTCCTGCTCACGACCGGGTTGCTGCTGGCCGGCCTGACCCTGATCAGCGCGGTCGTGTCGCATCAACTGGAGCGGTATCAGCTCGATCGACTCGACAGTCAGCTGCGGTCGTTCACCGAGATCATCGCGAAGGTTGCACCGACCGGTCCGGCCAAGGGGCAGCCGATGCGTCCGGAGCTCCTCGATCCGGCGCTCGACCTGATCGGAGCTCCGTACCTGGCGTATCTCGACCCGGCCGGCATGGTCGAGGGAACGCTGCGCTCCTCCCGGGTCGATGCTGCGTCGTTCCCGACGGACAACGCGTTGCGGACCCTGTCGGCCGATGGTGAAGCCGCCGTACTGCGATCGGCGAACGGTGACGGGCGCTGGCGGGCCGTCGCTCGACCTGCCGTTGGCTGGGACGGGACCGTGATCGCGGCCACTCCCCTTGCCCAAGCTGACGCCACCATCGCGCAACTACGCACCACGAGCCTTGTCAGCGGCGCCGCGCTGCTCGTCCTGCTGACGGCGATCGGTTGGTGGGCTCTCGGACGTGGGCTGCGTCCGTTGCGCCGCATCGAGAAGACGGCGGCGGCCATCGCCGACGGCGACCTGACCGAGCGTGTACCGGGATTGGCCGCCCCGTCGACGGAGATCGGGCATCTGGGGACGTCGCTGAACACGATGCTCGGTCAGCTCGAGCAGGCGTTCGCGGATCGGGCCACGGCGGAGACCCGGATGCGTACGTTCCTCGCGGACGTGAGCCACGAGCTCCGGACGCCGCTCGTGGGCATCAAGGGGTCGACCGAGCTGTACCGGATGGGTGGCTCGGATATCGACGAGGCGATGGGCCGGATCGACCGCGAGGCGACGCGGCTCACCGCCCTGACCGAGGACCTGCTGCTGCTCGCCCAGCTCGACGAGGCCCCCGAAGCACAGCTCGACCAAGCCCCGATGGATCTCCGGACGATCGCCAACGACGCGCGCCACGACCTGCGCGCCCTCGACCCGTCCCGCGAGATCACGCTGACCGGGATGTTCCTGCGCGGCGCCCCCGATCCGGCCCCGGTGAACGGCGACGAGAACCGGCTTCGCCAGGTCGTCGCGAACCTGGTCGGAAACGCCATCGCCCACACTCCGCCCGGTACGCGGGTCCGCATCAGGGTCGGAACGCAGGACAGCAGCGCCGTGCTGGCGGTCGAGGACTACGGCCCGGGCATGACCGACGAGCAGGCCGACCGTGTGTTCGACCGCTTCTATCGCGCCGACCGGGCCCGCAAGCATTCCGCCGGTGCAGGGACCGGCCTCGGCCTGGCCATTGCCCGTTCGATCGCACGGGCTCATGGCGGCGACATCAGACTGTGGACCGCGATCGGGGCCGGCGCGGCGTTCTGGTTGATGCTCCCGGTGCTCGAGTCAGGGCAGGCGGACGTGGGAGGGGTTCAGGTCGGCGACGCTGGAGACGCCGAGTAGCGCCATCGTGCGGCGCACCTCCTTGGTCAGGATCTCCGCGGCGCGGGCGACGCCACGCTGCCCGCCGGCCATCAGCCCGTACAGGTACGCGCGCCCGACCAGGCAGGCGTCGGCGCCCAGCGCGATCGCCGCGACGACGTCCGCGCCGGACATGATGCCCGTGTCCAGGTAGATCTCCGCATCGCTGCCGATCGCCTTGCGGACGTCCGGGAGGATGCGCAGCGGTGTCGGGGCGCGGTCCAGCTGCCGGCCGCCGTGGTTGGACAGTACGACGGCGTCCGCGCCGGCGTCGACGACCCGGCGGGCGTCCTCGACGGTCTGGATGCCCTTGACGATCAGCGGGCCGTCCCAGATCGAGCGCAGCCAGTTCAGGTCGTCGATCGTCATCGTCGGGTCGAACAGCTTGTCGAGCAGCTCGGCGACGGTGCCGTCCCAGGTCGACAGGGAGGCGAAGGTGAGCGGCCGGGTGGTGAGCAGATTGGCCCACCAGGCCGGATGTAGCGAGGCGTCCAGAACCGTCTTGACGGTGAGGCTGGGCGGGATTGTGAAGCCGTTCCGGACGTCGCGGAGACGGGCGCCGGCGACCGGTACGTCGACGGTCAGCATCAGCGCCTCGTACCCGGCGGCGGCCGAGCGCTTCACCAGGTCCTCGCCGGCGTCGCGGTCCTTCCACACATAGAGCTGGAACCACTTGCGGGCGTTCGGCCCCGCGGTCGCGACGTCCTCGATCGAGGTGGTGCCCATCGTGGACAGCGCGTACGGGATGCCGATGTCCTCGGCGACCTTGACGACCGCGCTCTCGCCCTCGTGGTTCATCATCCGGGTGAAGCCGGTCGGCGCGAACGCGAACGGCAGCGCGGACCGGCCGCCGAGGATCGACGTGCCGAGGTCGATCTCGGAGACGTCGCGCAGGATCGACGGCTGCAGCTCCATCTCGGCGAACAACCGGCGGGCCCGGCGCAGGCTGATCTCCGCCTCGGCGGCGCCGTCGGTGTAGTCGAACACCGAGCGCGGCGTGCGGCGCTTCGCGATCGCCCGCAGATCCGCGATCGTCAGCGCCTTCTCCAGCCGCCGCTCGGTCGCGTTCACCGTGACCGGCTTCGGCCGCAGCAGCGGCTTCAACTCGGACCATTTGGGCATCTGGCGATCGGTCATCACAACTCCCGGCTGATTCTGTGGTCGGACCACACCCTACCTTGTGGTCCGACCACACCGATACAGTTGTCCGGGTGAAGAACTACGAGCTCGTTCTGCATCGGGTCGAGGCGGAGCTGGCGGCCGGGCGGTTGCGGATCGGTGGGCGGCTGCCCGGTGAGCGGGCGCTCGCGGAGCAGCTCGGGATCAGCCGGCCGTCGGTGCGGGAGGCAGTCCGGGTGCTCGAGGCGATGGGCGTCGTGCGGACCGCGACGGGGTCCGGTCCCGAGTCGGGGGCCGTGATCGTGGCAGAGCCGGTCTCGCCGCTGACCGCGGTACTGCGATTGCACTTGGCAACCAACCATCTGCCGATGGGCGACGTCGTGCAGACCCGGCTGCTGCTGGAGTCGTGGTCGGCGCGTGAAGCCGCTGCGCGGGAGCTCGAGACGGGCGAGTTGAAGGTTGCCGAGGAGTTGCTGGACCGGATGGACGACACGGGGTTGTCGCCGGAGGAGTTCCATCTGCTCGACGCCGAGTTCCACGTCGCGTTGTCGGGGCTCGCAGGGAACGTACTGATCGCGGCGGTGATGGCGTCGTTGCGGTCGGCGATCCACACATACGTACTCGCCGCCGTACCCAATCTGCCGGACTGGGAGGCGACCGCTGTCGGGCTGCGGGCCGAGCACCGGGCGATCCTGGCCGCGGTGCGCGGCGGTCAGCCGGACCGCGCGGCCACCTTGGTGACCGCGCATATCCGGGGGTTCTACCAGGCCGCGCAATTAGCACCGTTCGGCGGCGCTGAGGGCGGTGCGGCGGAGTCCGAGGATGACGATCACGCCGACCACCAGGTGGAGTGAGGCGAGGCCGAGTTTCGCTCCGGTGCCGATGCCGTTCGTCAGCGGGCTGCCGAGGGAGGTGATGCAGACGATCGTGGCGACGACGATCCAGATGTTCCGAGCTCGTGGGGTGCGGCGCTCGAGGATCGCGAGGAGGGCCCAGCCGGCGAAGGTGACGACGATCGTCGAGATGACGACGGCTGGGGCGCCGATGTGCTGGACGCCGCCCTGGCGGGCGGTCAGCGTGAGGCCGGCCACGGGGACGAGGATCACCCAGTCCAGGAGCGCCGCGACGGCTGCGGCACCTACGACCGCGAGTCGGCTACGGCCGGACCTGCGGCGCGGAGCCTGAACTGCAGAGGTGGTGCTGTCAGGACCAGCCGGGTACGGGGTGTGGGCGCCGGGCTTGGTGGAAGTGCCGTGGTCCGTGTTGGGGGTTGGCATTTGGGACTCCTTGGTGGCGAGGTGGTGGGATCAGCTTGTGGCTGAAGGACGACGTGGGGCATCGGCCGTGGAGCTGGGGTGGGGTCGTCGGAAGTCTGCGCGGCTTCGACTTTGGTTGGTGGTGGCGGAACGCGGCGGGGCCTAGCCTCGGAGCATGGAGGACTTGTGTGCGCCGCGGAAACCGCCGCGATCGGTCGAGATCGCCGCGCTCGCGCTGATTGCGCTGATGGTCGCGGGAACGATCGTCGGGCGGCTGCCCGACCCGGAGCACCGTAAGTTCCTGGTGCTCGACATCGTGATGGGCCTCGCCTCACTCGCGGTGATCCCGCTGTCGTTCCGCCGACCGGCACCGGGCGCGATCGTCCTCGCCGTCTTCGCCGCCATCTCCCCCGCCGCCACGCCGCCGTCCACCGTCGGCACGCTGAACGTCGCGTTCCACCGCCCGCTCCGGACGGCGATCCTGGTCGCTGCGGCCGGCACGGCAGGGCACCTGGTTCAGGGCCTGTGGCAACCGATCCACGGTCTGCCCTACCTGTGGTACGCGGTCCTCGTTGTCGTCGTCCACGCCGCTCTGCTCGGCTGGGGTCAAGGTACGCAGGCGCGCCAGCAGCTCCTGGAGTCGCTGCGTGAACGCGCCCGTCGCGCTGAGGCGGAGCAGGGGCGCCGGATCGCGGAGGCGAGGTCCCTGGAGCGCACCAAGATGGCGCGCGAGATGCATGACGTACTGGCTCATCGCCTGTCGCTGCTGGCGACGTACGCCGGTGCTCTGGAGTACCGGCCGGACTCGTCGCCGGAGAAGCTGGCCACGGCGGCCGGCGTCATCCGTACCGGCGTACACCAGGCGCTCGACGAGCTGCGTGAGGTGATCCATGTGCTGCGGGACGAGGATGTGTACGAGGCGCGGCCGCAGCCGACGTTCGGAGACCTGCGCGCGC
>DASSDE010000904.1:0-6736 GCA_035697365.1 Kribbella sp.
CTCTGCGACAGCCGGCACTTCTGGCTCGCGGCGCTGTCCGAACGTCCGGTCCTGATCGAGGGCTGGTCGTACTCGAACCAGGCCAACCGGATCGCCCTCGCGAACGACGGCAACCCGAGCCTGATCCCGTACTGGGACCGCCAGGAGCTCGCCGCCAATGACCTCGTGTTCAAGTCGCCGTCCCCGGCGGCGATCGAGCGGCTGCACCAGGCGGGAGTCCGCTGGCTGTACGCGGACAACCGAGCCGGCGGGGTCTCACCGGCCCTGCGCAACTACGTCCGGCTCCGGCACGCCACGCTGGACGCGACGATCTACGAGCTCAGATAAGGCCCAGCAGTGCGTCGGCGACTCGCTCGCGGCCACGGCCGTCGACCAGTTCCCAGCCGGCCCGCGCCAGCCGACCGCGTTCCGACGGGTCAGTGAGCAACCACTTGAGCGTCCGGTCCGCAGACGAGACGTCCGTCTTCAGTGCGCTGAGCAGCCCAAGTCCCGCCGCGGCGCGGGTGTCGACTGCGCGCTCGTACCCCATGACCTGGTTGTCGACGACGCACACCAGGCCGGCCGTGGCGCCGAGGCAGAGCAGCTCCCACGTCGACGTACCGGACGCACTGATCGTCAGATCGGACTCGCGGACGCTGGCCGCCAGCTGGTCGGTCGGGCTGATGACCTCCAGGCGTTGATGCGGCTGCAGCTCGACGGCGGCGATCCTCCCAGCCAGATCGGAGCCCGGCGCAACCACGGTCGCCTCGAACGGCAGGCCGGTCGCGGCCAGCGCTTGCGCGACGTACGGTCCGGCTCCGAAGGCATCCGTGCCGCCGAAGAACGCGAAGATCTTCGGTACGGCCTGCTGCCGGTCTGCGGGTGGTGCCACGGGACGGTGTTCGAGGATCTCGTCGCGGATCATCACGTACGGCAGGCCCGCCAACCGAGTGGAACCAGCCGGCAACTGCGGGTGATCGAGCTCGGCGGCAAGGTTCTGGTCTACCAGGACGTCGGCCTCGGCACCACGGAGGTCGCCGTCGACGATCGCCAGCGTCGGCAGCCCGCTCGCTCGCACAGCCGGGTAGACGGACGCATCCAGGTCGTACGAGTCGAACACCACAGCGTCCAGGGCGAGCTGCCGGAACAGGTCCACGTGCTCGTCCGGCCCCCACACCGCGGGGCGCACATCGATCCCGCGCGCCGCGATCTGCTCGGCCGCCCACGGCACCGTGTGGGCGTCGCAAAGGAACAGCACCTCGACCTCGCGCCGCAGGACCTCCTCGGCAAGCGCCAGGCACCGCATCACATGCCCAACTCCCCGCCCAGGTCCCACGTCACATCGAATCCCGACCTGATCCACGCCCCGGACCCTATCCGGTCCGCCAGACACGCCTGAGCCGGGCTCGTCACGTGCGGACCAGGCGTCCGCGGCGGTCGTGCCGATCGGCAGTCCGATCACGACGAGAATCGCGAATGCCGCTCGCAGGCCGATCAGACCCGGCCGCAGGCGTGTCGCCACCAGCCAGACCGCCGCCACCAGCCCGGCATGAGCGAGCGGCTCCCAGCCCGGCGTCCTCGGCCCAGTTGCCGGTACTGCGCCAGAACGCCCGCATCAACAAGACGCCAGGCAAGACCACACAGACGAAGAAGTAGAAGGTATAGCGGACGATCGCGCCGAGCGGTACGTCGATCGCCAGCAACCCGGCGATCGACGCGAGCGACGGGAACAACCACGGCAGCAATGTCGATGGCATTCTTCGGAGCCGGGACACCGGATCCGGCTCGACGGGTGCTGCGCCGATCAGCTTGGGAGACTCAGTCCGCGCCCGTACGACGACGGACGAATCCAGGTGGTCCGATTCCCGCCTCTTCCCTCCGGCGCTCTCGCCGACCTTACTGCACCCCGGCGATCCGCCCCGGTTGAGCGGCGACCGTGCTGAAATAGGCCAGTGACCGCACAGGCGCACTCGGGTGCGACGGCGATCCCGCCACGGGGACCAGCCGCTGTGTCCCGTCCTGGCTCGTCCGGTCCGGCGATCGTCAGGCGGCTTGCGCCCTGGTTGGTCCCGGCGGCGGCCGGTATCGGCGGGCTGCTCGTCCTCGGTGTGCCTTTGGCGGCGATGCTCACCTACTCCGCCTATTTCGGCAGCTGCGTCGTCCTCCCGGGGGTGCTGCTGCTGCGGGTCGCTTGGCGAAGCACCGGAAACTGGGCCGAGGACGTCGGCGTGGGGGCAGCGGTCGGGATGGCCCACCAACTGCTGGGCTGGGCGATCTTCACGGCTCTGGGGCTGCAATCCTGGCTGGTCATCTGGCCGTTGCTCGTTCTGGCCGCTTTCGCAGCGCTGCCTCGGCTGCGGCCTTACTGGCGGATCGCGGCGCCGGCTCCGCTACCGGTGGCGTGGTCCTGGGGCCTGGCGATCTGCGTGACCCTGCTGGTTGTTTACACCACCTTCACCTCGCTGTCCGATCACAAACCGCCACCGGACGGTACGTCTTACTACCAGGACCTGCTGTTTCACCTGTCGATGGTGAACGAGTTGATGCGGTCGGTGCCGCCGCAACTGCCGCAGGTGGCAGGTGAGCCGCTGGAGTACCACTGGTTCGCCAACGCCGACATGGCCGGCGCGGCGGACATCACCCGGCTCTCACCGACCCTGGTGTACTTCCGGCTCTGGCTGCTGCCGCAGGCGGGTGTCGTGCTGCTCGTGTGCGCGGCCCTGGCCCGGCAGGTCGGCAAGGCGTGGTGGACCGGAGTACTGGCGGCGCTGATCGTGCTGCCGGCCGGATCCGCGAGTCTGCTCAGCCCTTCGACTACGTTCAGCCTCGTCACCGGGACCGCGGCGGCGATCTTCCTCGTCGACGCCCTCTTCCATCGCAGCGGCGGCTCAGGTACCTGGGTGCTCGCCACGGCGCTGGCGGTCATCGCCGGCGGATCGAAACCGTCGGCCTTGCCCCTTCTGATCGGCGGCGTCGGACTGGCCGCGCTGATCGTCTTGATCCGGAACCGGAAACTGCCATGGCGTTTGATCAGCGCGGGCCTGATCCTCGTGCTCGCCACGCTCGGCACCATGCGCTACGTCGCCGGCAGCACCGGCGGATCGGGATTGCAGTTCTACGCCATGGCCAGGTTCCGCGCGGAGTACCGCGGGATCACCGGGGACCTGTCGTTGCCGGGTACCGGTGGCTTGCTGCCGCCGTCCCTGACCTCGGGCGACTCGACAGCGATCGCGGGGGTTGCGGTCATGCTCGGGCTGCTCCTGGTCTCGTACGCCGGACTGCTCATCGGTTTCGGCCTGCTTCTGGTCCGGTCGACCAGGCGCGATCCGGTCGCCTGGTTGCTGGCCGGAGCCCTTGCCGCTGCCTGGGCCGGCATGCTGCTGGTCAATCACCCTGCGGCGAGCCAGCTGTACTTTCTCCGCAACGCCCTGCCGTTCGGGGCCGCCGCGGCGGCTTGGCTGGTAGCGGTCGCCTTCGAAGGCCGCAGCCGCCGGACCATGGTGCTGGTCTGCGTGACCGCACTGGCACTGGGCGTTGTGTTCTACGAGGTGACGAAACCGGCAGCGCTCCGGTCCGGAGCTTCCAGGATGGATCAGGTCGAGGCGCTCGGCCGGCCACTGCTGGCGACCGCCGTGCTGACGCTGATCCTCGTCTCCGGCTGGCTGTTGCTGAGGCGTCGCCGGGCAGGACTTCGGGGGCTCGGCCTCGCCGTGCTCGTCCTGATGGTGACAGCGCAGTCCCTCGTACACCTGGTCAGCTACTCGTACGGCGCCTTCCGGACGGACAGTGACTACCGCGCGGTAAGCGCAGAGATCCATCCGGATGAGCAGGCGGCCGCACTGTGGCTGCAAGCGCACTCCGCGCCCTCGGACGTGGTCGTCACCGGTACTTGGTGCCAGTCGGCGGGTCCGCGGAAGCCAGGCTGCGATGCGCGTGGGTACCTCGTCAGTGGGATAGCGGGGCGCCGAACCGTGATGGAGGGCTGGGCCTACACCGAGCAGGCACTGGTCACCAACGGTGCCGACGGCAAGTCGTTCAAGGTCCAGCCGTCGCCGTGGCCAGACCGCGTCGAGCTCTCTCTGCAGGTCCTGACAGCGCCGACCGCAGGGGTGCTGGAGCAGGTCCGCCGGCGGTACGGCGCGCGCTGGATCTACGCTGACCAGCGAGATGGACCGGTGTCCGCGAAGCTGGACGAACTGGCGGTGCTGCGCTACCAGGACGGCAAGGTCAAGATCTACGAGCTCGATGCTCGCTGACGGGGCGCACGGCGGGGTCGTCAGCGTCAAAATGATGCAAGCAATGGCGTTGGGGTTTCGTGATGCCCCAAAATGCTGCCTATGGAGGCAGCGGAGATCCGCAAGCTCGCCGAACTCGAGGACAAGCACTGGTGGTATCGCGAGCGACGCACAGTGCTCGCCCGATCGCTCGACGCCGTGGCGAGGACCGGCGAGAAACCTGGCCGGGCGCTCGACATCGGCGCTGCCGGCGGCGGGAACACCAGGGTGCTGCGGTCCCGCGGATGGGACGCCACGGCGCTGGAGTACGGCGAGGAAGGGGCCCGGGTAGCACTCGGGCGCAACATCCCGGTGATCCGCGGCGACGCGGCAGCGCTGCCCGTGGGCGACGAGGCGATGGACCTGGTCGTCGCTTACGACGTGCTGGAGCACATCGAGGACGACAAATCCGCGGCCCACGAGATCGTCCGGGTCCTTCGGCCCGGCGGCACCGCCTTGGTCGCCGTACCGTGCGACATGGAGCTGTGGAGCGAGCACGACACCGCCGTCGGACATTTCCGTAGGTACGAACGCGAGGGCTTGCTGAATCTGCTCTCCTCGGCCGGCCTGCGGATCGAGGACGTCAGGTCGTGGAACGTTCTGCTCCGGCCGGTGGCGGCCTGGCGGCGAAAGAGAAGCACAGGCAGTGACCTGGACGACCTGAGGACGATCGTCAACCTCGGGCTCACCGCGGTCATCGCCGCTGAACGGTACCTGCCGGTCAGCAAACTGCCCGGCGTGTCGGTGCTGGTCCGCGCCCGGCGGCCGGATCCGGCCGAGGACATCGCCCGGACCACCTACTGATCGAGGCTTTCCGCGGGCGCCTCGACCTGGTCGGTGACGGCGCAATTTCCGCGGTCTTCGAGGCTGTCGTAGCCGACCAGGAACTGCGGCCGGCGCTGACTCGACTGGAACAGCCGGGCAACGTATTCACCCAGCAGACCCAGACACAGCAACTGGATCGCACCAATCACGCTCACCGCGAGCACTGTCGACGTCCACCCCGGAACACTCCGGCCGGTCAGCTTGACGAGCAACGCGACGACCACGAACAATCCCGACAGCCCACCGCCCAACAACCCCAGCCAGGTCGCCAACCGCAACGGCGCCGCCGAAAACGCGGTCACACCGTCGAACGCCAGCCGCATCATCTTCGACACGGTGTACTTCGTCGCGCCCGCCGCCCGCTCCGCCCGCACAAACTTCACCTCAGTGCTGGGAAACCCGAGCCACGGAATCACCAGCCGGAACACCCGGCTGTCCTCGGGCAGCGCGTTCACCGCGTCCACCACCCGCCGCGACGTCAGCCGGAAATCGCCCGCGTCGAAGGGGATCTCCTTACCGACCAACCGGCACATCAACCGGTAATACATCCGCGCCGTCGTCCGCTTCGCCCACGAATCACTCGACCGGTCCGACCGCACCCCGTACACCACATCGACGTCCCGCTCCCGCGCCGCCGCCAGTAGGTCCGCGATCGCCTCCGGCGGATCCTGCAGATCCGCATCGATCGTCACCAGGTACTCACCACGCGCCCGCTGGAACCCCGCCGACTGCGCCGCCTGATGACCACTGTTCCGCAGCAACCGCACCACCCGCAACTGCGGCCAGTCCCTCGCCGCCTCCAGCAACAGAGCGGCAGTTCCGTCCCGGCTACCGTCATCCACGGCGACCAGCTCGTAGGAGACCCCGAGTCCATCCAGGAGCGGATGCATCCGCTCGAAGAAGATCGGCAGCACTTCCTCCTCGTCGTACATCGGCACGACAACGGAGAGTACGGGCGGTTCGATTCGCATGTCGGTACCTCCGGTCCGGGAGATTACTCGAAAGACCGCTATTGGGCTGCGGGTCCTGGCCTCGACCGGCCCCCGAACGGCGATCGATTCAGGTTGCCACTGCCGGAGCGGCTATTGTTCGATCTGCACCACCTCGCAGTATCTGGAACTGTCGCCGCAGAAAGGTCCCGCCGAGTGTCCATCCTGACCGGCTCCGACATCCTCGTCACCGGTGGCACCGGCTCCTTCGGTCGTGCCTTCATCCGCCACGCACTCGCCCGGCTCGACCCGCGACGGATCATCGTGTTCAGTCGCGACGAGCTGAAGCAGTGGGAGGTCCGGCAGCTGTTCGACGACGACCCCCGGCTGCGGTTCTTCCTCGGCGACGTCCGGGACCGGCCGCGCCTGGAGCGCGCGATGCACAAGGTGGACTACGTCGTGCACGCCGCCGCGCTGAAGCAGGTCGACACCGCGGAGTACAACCCGTGGGAGTTCGTCCAGACCAACGTGGTCGGCTCCCAGAACGTCATCGAGGCGAGCATCGACTGCGGTGTGAAGCGGGTCGTCGCGCTGTCCACCGACAAGGCGTCCAGCCCGATCAACCTGTACGGCGCCACCAAGCTGACCGCCGACAAGCTGTTCATCAACGGCAACCACTACGCGGCCGCGTACGACACCCGCTTCAGCGTGGTGCGGTACGGCAACGTG
>DASSDE010000905.1:0-3672 GCA_035697365.1 Kribbella sp.
TCGCGGATGATCGTCCACATGGTCCGCCGGCTGCGCGGGTCCAGACCGGTGGTCGGCTCGTCCAGGAAGATGATCTGCGGGTCGCCGACCAGAGTCATCGCCAGGTCGAGCTTGCGGCGCATGCCGCCGGAGTACGTGGCCGCCGGCTGGTCCGCCGACTCCGCGAGATCGAACCGCTCCAGCAGATTGTCAACAATCCGCTTGTCGATCTTCGACGACCGCCGGCTCAGGTCCACCATCAGCTGCAGGTTCTCGCGGCCGGTGAGCAGTTCGTCCACGGCCGCGAACTGGCCGGTGACGCCGATCGAGGAGCGGACCGCCTGCGCGTCGGCCGCGACGTCGTGGCCGGCCACCCGGACCGTACCGCCGTCGGCCTTGGTCAGCGTGGTCAGCACGTTGACTGTTGTCGTCTTGCCCGCACCGTTCGGGCCGAGCAGGGAGAAGACGGTTCCCGCGGGGACGTCGAGGTCGATCCCGTCGAGCACGGTCTTGTCGCCGAATGCCTTGCGCAGTCCTGTGACCGCGATCGCCGAAGTTGTCATGGAACCACCTTCGGCAGCGGCCCTGACACGCACCTGACACCAGGCCGCCACGGTGGCGGGCCGGTGTCAGCCGCGATCGCAGTGCCCTGTCAGGACGCGCGGCCACAGTTGTCCGTACCGACACCTCAGGGAGCAGTCAGATGCCTACTTTCACCACCCCGGCGCCGATCTCCGCGGCCGTCGACATCATCTTCGGCGACATCACCGTCCGCGCGAGCGACCGGGCCGACACCGTCGTCGAGGTCCGCCCGGTCGATCCGAACTGGGACCTGGACGTGAAGGCCGCCGCGGAGGTGGTCGTCGACTTCAGCCACGGAAGGCTGCAGGTCAAGCACCCGAAGCTGCGCTCGGTGTTCAGCAAGCGGTACGGCGCGGTCGACGTACTGATCGAGCTGCCGGCCGGGTCGGATCTCCAGGGCTACACCGCGAAGGGTACGTACGTCGTCGAGGGCCGGGTCGGTGCCTGCGAGCTGAAGACCGCGAACGGCGACATCCGGGTCGGCGCCGTCACCGGAGACTTCCGCGCCAAATCCGCCACCGGCCACATCACGGTCGGCACGGCCGGCGCCGAGGTCCACGCCCGGACGGCGAACGGTGACATCCGGGTCGGTGTGCTCGGCACCGGCACCGCCGACCTGTACACCGCGACCGGCGAGATCGCGATCGGCGTTCCCGCCGGTACGACGGCCGACCTCGACGCCCGCGCCTCGATCGGCCGCATCTTCGACAACCAGCACACCGACGCCACTGGCACCGACGTCACTGGCACCGACACCGCAGGCACCGAGACCACCGACACCACCGACACCACCCGCACGGTCGACCGCACCGTCACCGTCCGGGCGCGCACTCACGGCGGGAACATCACCGTGTCGCCTGTCTGACAGTCACCCGACCAGCCGGAGCCAAGCCTCGGCGAGCGCGGCATGCCCGGCCGGCGTCGGATGCACCGCGTCGGCCGACCAATGCTCCGGACGACCCCCAAGCCCAGCAAACATCCCATCCGCAGCCAGCAACTCCGCGCCGTACCGCTGTGCCAGTTCACGAACGACCTGGATCCGCGGATCCAACTCCGCCCGCCACTTCCGCCGTCCTTCGACGCCGACCTGCGCGGCACCGACCTCGATGGTGGCCGCGATCGGCAACAGGAACGGCTCGATCAGCACCAACTGACTACCGGCCTCGGCGAACGGCGCCAGCAACCGGTCGTAGCCGGCCGCGAACTCCTCCACCGGAGCCAGATACCCGTCCGGGTCGTACGTGTGCCACCCGACGTCGTTCATCCCGACCAGGATCGACACCACATCAGGCCGTACGTCGAGCACGTCGGCCTGCCAACGCGCCTCCAGGTCCATCACCTTGTCACCCGCGATTCCCGAGTTCAGCCACGTCACCGGCCGTTCGGGATGCCGCAGCCCCCACTCCCCCGCGATCCGCAGCGGATAGCCGAAGCCAAGGCCGTCCTCGCTCTCCAACCGTTGGCAGTCGGTGATCGAGTCGCCGGTGAACATCACGGTGCTGCCGGCCCCCAGTGTGATCGCCATCGTCAGAACCACCTCTCCAGCGCAGCATCGAGCGTCGACGGATCGTCGGCCCAGGCAACAACCCCGTCTGGACGCAGCAGTACGGCCTTCAGCCCGAGATCGTCCACAGGACGGGTCGCGACGTACCGAATTCGGCCGCCGGGATCCTTCAGGTCGCCGGTGAAGTCGAGCAACAGCGCCTCGCCGTCCCGCATCAGGTTGTCCAGACAGGTGTCGTCGTCGAATTCGAAGTTCGGTGCGTTGCGGCCGGACACCGGGTGGTCGTCGCCGACGTCGTAGCGGAACGCGAGGCCGGACAGCTTGCTGTAGACGTACGTCGCCCCGTCACCGGTCTGCAGCAGGTCGCGGAGCAGTCGCTGGGTCGGCGCGGCATTCGGGCCCGGTTTCATCACCCGGGCCTGCGCGCGGGTCCAGTCGAGCACCCAGTCGCCGATCGGATGCCGTTCGGCGGTGTAGGTGTCGAGCAACCGCTCCGGCGCATCGCCGCGCGCGACCGCGGCGAGCTTCCAGCCGAGATTGATCGCGTCGCCCAGCCCGGTGTTCAGGCCTTGCCCGCCGAGCGGCGCGTGGATGTGCGCGGCGTCGCCGGCCAGCAGCACGCGTCCCTTCCGGTACGTCGTCGTCTGCATCGCACGATCGGTGAAACTCGACGCGAGCTGTACGCCGGTCAGCGTCACGTCGGCGCCCGACACGCGGCGCAGTACCGACTCCAAATGCTCCTGCGTCAACTCCTGCGAGCGGTCGAACGCACCACCGTCGAAGTCCAGCATCGCGACGTGCCCCGGGTGCTGCGTGACGATGTACATCCCGGTCGGCGTCAGGTTGAAGCCGGGCTGCAACCTCCCGGGACCACCGACCGTCGCCAGTACGGCGTACCCGGTGAACTGCGGCTCCGTCCCGACGAAATCGAACCCGACCAAACCACGGACCGTGCTCCGACCGCCGTCACAACCAACCATCCAGCGGCCCGCGTACTCCTGCGCACCGGCCCGTACGACCACGTGATCGTCGTGCAGAGCGACATCCGTGACAGAGGCGCCGTACTGCACCTCGACCCCGAGCTCCGCGGCGCGCTCCGCCAGCACGCTCTCGACCGCTTCGAGACTCGTCAGCATCATGCCCGGCAACGAACTCTCCAGCTGGTACGGCGGCGGCTCGATGCCGGACCCGTCCACCATGATCCCCGCGAAATGCCCCGCCCGACGCGGACCGGCCGTGCCCCCGCCCGTGCCTCCGTCGAGGCCGCCGCCGGTGTCCGGGGCCGACTGCAACGCGGCCAGCAGCCCGCGCCGGCCGAACGCCTGCACCGATGCCGGCGACAGCCCGCGCATCCCCAACGGCCGCGCCCGCCACGGCGAACGCCCCTCCGGTTCCCGTTCGAGCAGCAGCACCGATGCGCCGGCCAGCCCCACCTCGCACGCCAGGAACAACCCGACCGGTCCCGCCCCCACGATCACGACGTCATGCACAAGCGATCTCCTCTCCGTGCCTGATCTCGGTGCCTGATCTGTGTCTGACTCCACGCTCACAAGACGGCCGCACGTGGAGCGCACATGTCGCTGTGACAGCCCTGTCGCAGCCAGCTC
>DASSDE010000906.1:0-9836 GCA_035697365.1 Kribbella sp.
GGAACACGATCTCGCCGGACGCGAACAGGTAGTCCAGGCCGGACCGGTCCGCGGTGTTCTGGGTCAGCAGCTGGAGTGTGTACGAGATGGACGAGGCGACGTCGCCGACCGCGACCGGCTTCGACCGGCCGACCACGTCGAACAGGCCGGCGCGCGACCGTCGGGTGACCTCGTCCCGGTCGGCCACTGTGACCGGGGTGTTGAGGTACGGCGCGGCCGGCACCTTCAGCCAGACGACGTCCAGGTCCTGCGTGATGACCGCCGTGAACTGGGCCTGCTGGACGTCGGCCGCGCTGTACGACGTCACCCGGTACGTCGTCGCGACGCCGGGTTCCCACTCGTAATCGTCGGCGCCGGCGTTCTCACCGGTGACGGTGACGTGCCCGCCGCCGCGGATCGTGGTGAACGCGATGCCGTTCGTGGTCCGCTCGAACACCGCATACGTCGCGGCTGCGCCGAGCAGCGTCCCGGCCAGCCGGATACGGGACAGCACGCCGTCATAGGTTGCGGTGAGGCTCATCGGGCACCCGCCATCACGGTTCGCTTCAACTCACGGTTGCTGGTCTTGATCTCGGACCGCACGACGCGCTGGACTTCGCCGCCGATCTCGATGTGGATCTCGGCGACGATCGGCGCACCGTCGCCGCCGGCCCCACCCGTCCGGAGGTGTTCAGCGTTGGTGATGCGGCCGCCCGTGCCCGGCATCGTCAGCAGCTCCGGGCCGCGCTCGCCGACCAGATACGTACGCCGCGGCTGGACCGGGCCACCGGACGCGGACCGGCCGGGCGTCGAGCTGCCGGGCAGGAACGTGCGGGGGATGCCGTTCGACGTGTACTTGATCGTGACCGTCTTGGACGACGGCACGCTGGACAGTGCGCGTTTCGCGGTCGCAATCCCCGCCTCGAGGTTGCGGATATCGGCCTGCAACTTCGCGCGCTGCGTCGCGG
Source organism: Kribbella sp. (assembly GCA_035697365.1). Classification (GTDB taxonomy): domain Bacteria; phylum Actinomycetota; class Actinomycetes; order Propionibacteriales; family Kribbellaceae; genus Kribbella. The sequence continues at coordinate 948 of DASSDE010000906.1, forward strand.
TCAGGTGCTTGTCCGCCAGCTTGGCCTTCGCCGTCTTGAGCTTGCTCTCGAGGTCGGTGATGTTCGCTTGCAGCTTCGCGGTACGCGTCACGTTCGGGATCGCGATCAGCTTTGCCGCGAGCTGCTCGGCCGCGGTCTTGCTGTACCCCATCTGCTGGGCCTGCTTCACGAACGTCTTCCGGGCGTCCTCGGCGTGCTTGGCCGCGGCCACGTTGCCGTCCCCGTTGCTGCGCATGGCGACGGTCTGCTGGTTCGCCGCGTCGGCCTGGTCGAGCAGGGCGCGCTGGTTCGCGCGGCCCTTCGCCGTGTTCTCGTCGTGCGTGCGGCCGTTGGCCTTGATCGCCGCCGTTGTGTTGTCGACGGCTTCCTGGTAGTTGAGGTTCGCGCCCATCGCGGACTGCAACAGCCCGGAGTTCCGCAGCAGCGCATCGTTCGAACGCTGCGTCGCCTGCCACTGCCGGTTGAACTTCTCGGCCAGCGACTCGACCTCGCCGCCCGTCTTCGGTGCCGCCCCGGTGATGCCCATCAGCGCCAGCTGGTTCTTGTCCAGGCCCTGCGTCAGGTAGGAGGAGAACTTCGCCGCCTCGTCGGCCGAGGTGGCCGTCTCGTGGAAGCCGTCACCGACCGGCTTGGTCAGCTTGGCGACCAGGCCGAGCGGGGCAGTGATCGCATCGAGCGCCAGCTTCGTTCCGCCGAGGGTGCCGTTCAGGGCACCCATCACCAGGTCGACTCCGGACGCACCGCCAGTGATCCGCTCGATCTCCTTGTTCGCATCGTTCAGCGACGTCACCAGATCCAGCGTCGTACCGACCAGATCACCCGCCCCGTCGACCAGGTCGGACAGCCCGTCAGGGGCTGCCTTCACCGAGTCGGCCAGCTTCACCAGGCTCTTCGACGTGGTGCCGAGCGCGCCTTGCAGCGAGGGGCCGAGGGACCGCAGCACGACCGAGGATGCTTCCGACAGCGGCCTCACAGCGGGGGTCAGCTTGCCGATCCCGGCCGCGACCTCGTCACCGAATTCGGAGATGGTCGGCGCCAGATTCTTGAACGCGGCGTCGAGCTCGGGCTCGAACTGGCGGAAGGTCTTCCGAGTGGTGCCGGCTAGGTGGATCAGGGTGTCATCGAACGGCTCTGACAGCAGCGTCAGGTCGTCGCTCATCCCCTTGAGCGTCTTGGACCAGGCGTTGCGTACGGCGGGCGACTTCGCGGCGAACGTGATGCCGAGGCCGGCGATCCCGGCGCCGAACGCCAGCGCCATACCCGACGCCGCGACAGCACCCACAGCGGGCGCAGCGACAGCGACAGCACCGACCAGGCCGGCCGCGATCGCCGGCCCGACCACCGGGGTCTTGAATGCGCCAGCTAGCCCGTCGCCGAGGACCTTGCCGCCCTCGTCGCCGAACTTCTTGAACTCCTTGGGAGAGAACCACTTCTTCAGCCCGGACAGGAACCCCTTGCCTGAGTCGTCGCCGGATTTGCGGTACTTCTTGTCGACCGACTTGGTGAACTTGTCGATCTCCCGCTCGCCGTCGTTGGCGGCCCGGGCGAGGCCCTTGGCGTCACCGTCGAACTTGACCTTGACGGTGCGGGTCGTGTCAGCCACCTTCGCCCCACTCCTTCAGGATCCGATCGGCCGCGTCGCCCCACTCCTTGACGATGCGTGGCTCGTTGTCCTCGACCGTGCGGAAGAACCAGTAGTCGTCCTGGCCGGCGCCGGTGTGCTTGCGGAACTGCTTCAGGTACGAGGCGCCGAAGTTGGCGCCGAACACGATCTGCCCGGCGGTCGTTTTCTTCTGGCCGCGTGACCGGCGCCGTGACTTGGTGGCGAGGCGGCCGCCGCCGGCGGTGATCGACGGCACCCGGTCACGGCGCGCCTTGATGCTCGGGGCAACGGCCGCGGACTGCGACGAGGACGCCTCGGCCGCGGCACGGATCTTCTCGGCAAGATCGGTGGAGATCTCGGTGTTCGCGTCGCGCAGCGCGGCGGTCGCTTCCTTCGGGAGCTTCCGGAACGCCGCCAGGGTTTCGCGTGCCCCGGTGATTCTCAGCCGGACTGTAATTCCCATCCTGACGGCGCCTCCTCTCCGGTGTCCTCGGTGTCGTGCTCGAGCAGGTGCAGTGCGGTTATGACCGCGCGTTCGCCTTCTTCCGCCCAGATCGACGGGGCGATGCCGGTTGCGATGGCGAGTCCGATGAGTCGTCGGCTGAGGCTGCCGACTGGGTAGGGTCCGGCTCCTCGTCCTCCGCGTCGCCGAGCAGCACCTCACGGATCGCGGCCAGCGCGTCCTCGGCGTCCTGGTCTTGCGAGAGGATCGCGGCGACCTGCTTGACCATGTCGTTTGCGTCGGCCATCAGGTCGAGATCGTGCGACTTCTCGAAGTCCTCGAGCGGGCCGGCGAACAGTTGCTGCCGCCACGCCGCCAGGTGGCAGAGCTTGTAGTAGTCCTTCAGGTTCGGCTCTTTGACCAGGTCGGTGTACGACTTGTCCCGGCTCGTCTTCTCCCAGGTGAGCACGTCGCGCGTGCCAACCTTGAGTGTGTAGGGATCGCCGCCGTCCGGCACGACCTTGAAGTTGAACATCAGGCGGCCTCACCGAACACGGGCGCGCCGATCACCGGCAGGTCGATGGAGAACGTGGTGAACGCTCCCTGCTCGCCGCCGAACGGGACCGCTTTGCCGACCACCGTCACCGTCGCCGTCGCGTTCCCCGTGCCCTTCTTCGGGGTGAACACGATGTCCAGCTCGGTGCCGGCCATGTCGGTGAGCAGCCGCGCGAAACCCTGCGCAGCCTTGTAGTCCTGGATGCCGTTGATCGAGCACGTCCAGACCGCCGAGTCGACGTCCTGCACGATGCCGTCCGGCACCATCGTGCGCAGGGTCTGGGTCGCCTGGTCCGGGGTGAGGACCACCGAGGTGCACTGGTTGGCGTAGTCGGTCGCTTCGACCATGAACGATGCGTCCCGCAGGACGTACGCGCCGAGGGGTGCAGACATGGTTATTCGCTCCTTGCGATGAGTTCGAAACCGAAGAGGTCGCCGGCGTCGGTGGTGATGGCGGTCGGGGTGATCGTGTCGACGTACAGCACGGCTTGCAGCGCGTCGGGCACGGTGACCAGGAAGCCGTCGAGCTGGTCGTAGGCGGTGTCCTCGTCGCTGGACAGCAGCACGATCACCCGCCACGTCGTCTGGAATGCTTGCCCGGGGCCACGGTTCACGGCCCGGATCAGCGGCCACGCGACGCCCTCACCGAGGACGTCAGGCCGCTTCGGGTAGCCCTCGATCCCGTCGAGCGTCGACAGGGCGGCGGCGATCGACTGGCGGTTCGTGGCCGTCATCCGAACACCACCACCCGGAACGGGCCCTCGAGCCGGCGTACCTCGGGATCGTTGGACGGCAGGTAGGTGGTCCCGACCTCGGCGTCGCCCTGGAGCACAGCCAGCGGGATGCCCTTCATAGCGATGGCGCGCGCGACCCGGCGGAACACTGCCGCCCGCAGTGCCGCCGGGAACGCATCGGCCGGCGGATCTGTCGGGTCGACCGGGATCCTGCAGGTTTGGGCCTGCAGCTCGATCTCGGACGCCAACACATCCGCCAGCTCTTCGTCGGGGATCCGGTCCACGGTCAGCTTCAACCGGGTCCGGACCTCCGCCAAGGTCGGGACCGCCATGACCTACGCCGCGTTGACGACGCTGCAGAAGGCGGTGGCCTTCAGCGTGTTGTACGCGATGTAGCCGCCGACCGCGATCTCGACACCGAGCGTGGACGGCTTGACCGCCTGCAGCAGACCGAGCCGCTCCTCGTACACCTCGCTCCACTTGCTGGCGCCGATGATCAGCGTGCCGGTCGGGAACGACGGGACGACGTGCCGCGGCAGCTTCAGCAGGTCACCGACGAACGAGCCGACCGAGCTCGAGCCCGGCTGCTGGTTGGTCGACACCTGCGCCTCGATGAGCGGGCCGAGCGTGGCCCACTGGTCAAGGCTCATCCAGATGCCGTCCGGGAGCCGGCCGGCGCCGGGGTACACCAGCGCGGCCGCCGCGTACAGCGCGGTGATGTAGTCCTTGAGCGTCGATGCGGCACCGGTGCCGCCGACCTCGACCGGGGTGTTGCCCGCGGCAACCGCGGTCGCGAACGCGTCGGCGGCCGCGTTCTCGGTCGTGTTGCCGTAGATCTCGTCCATGTCGGTGAGGATCGCGTTCCACGCGGACGGCGACGTCCAGTCGATCTCCTGCCGGGACACCTCGAGGTAGTTGCCCCAGGTCTCCTTGGTGAAGTCGACACCGTCGATCGTGAGCTTCTGCGACCCGATCCCGGTGCCGCTGCCCTCGGTGGTCTGCTTGCCCGCCGCGGTGTGCTGGGTGACGACCGGGCGAGAGAACGTCTTGCCCGGGATCGAGTCCATCGCCTGCACGCCCATCGAGGTGATGAACGGCCGCGACGCGTCCAGGTCGGACATGATCTGGCCGACGATCGGGGTCGGCATCACGCCCGGCGTGTCCGTGGTGATGTTCACGGCGCGCTCCTGCGACGCGTACCGGTCGACCGCCCGGGCCTGCGCGGCGCTGGCGTGCTGGAACTCTTCCGGGGTCATGCCCTCGAACACGGCGCCGGCGGAGATCAGCCGCTGACGGGCCTCCGAGTCCGGGCGGTCACCGGGCCGCACGGAACCGAGCGCGCGCAGCTGGTCGACCATGACGTGCCCGCGGGACCGGTAGTGGTGCGGCACCGGCTCGGTACGGGCACCGAGGGGCGCGCCGCCTTCCTGCGGGGTGCCGGCCTGCGTGGGCCGGTAGTTCGAGGCGGCCGCGTTACCGGCCGAACGCAGCTGCTCGAAGTCCTCGAGCGGGGAGATCTGGGCGTCGAGTGCGGTGATCCGCTCCCGCTGCCGGGTGAGCGTCTCCTGCTCGGTGGTCGACAGGTCGCGCTGCTGGCCTTCGACGTTGGCGCCGGCCACGGTCTGGTCCACGAAGTCGACGCAGGACTGCCGCTCGTCGTAGAGACGCTGCAGCGACGCGGGCGGGTTGGCGAGGGGAGTCCAAACTCCCTGGGCGTTGCGAGGCATTGTGCCCTCCGGATAGTTGGTGATCATCCGGTCGGGCTATCCCGGCGGCCGCCTCGCGGTCGCTAGTAACGAGCGCGAGGGGCCGGCGTGCGTGGCGCGGCCTTTCACCGCACAGGGTACGACACGCGGTCAGGCAGAGACGGGACCGCGCTTGATCTGCTCGAGGTACTGCGACCACTCGGCGACCGCGGGCGAGGTCTGGCCGGCGGGCAGCGAGCGCACCCATGACACCGTCGAGTCGATGTAGACCGGGGTCGGCGTGAGCGACGTTTCGACCAGGCGCGCGGACTCGCGGCGGAAGTGCGGCAGTGAGCGGGTGTTGTCGAACGTGAACCGTCCCGGGTCCTGCATAAACCGGATCGACATGTACGACAGCATCCCGTCGTTCGCCATCTGCGCGGCCCGCTGCGCGTCCTCGTGCTGGTCGAGCTTCCACACCCCGTCCAGCCCATCGCGGGTGTCCTGCCAGCTCTCGGCCGCGCCGATAGGCCAACCGCGGTCGTTGTGGAACAGCAGCAGCGGAAGCGCGCGGGCACCCTGCTCGATCGAGCGGGCGAACGCGCCGGGAACGAATTCCTCGGTGAACCCGCCGACGTTGGCGGGTGTGTTGTACGGCACGGCACGCCCGGCGAGCCGGGTGAACCCTGCCTTCTGGTCCATGTCGCGGACCTCGAACGTTGAGAACACCGCGCCGGTTGGGGGCGGCGCGGTCATGGTGGTGGTCACGGTGCCTCCGGGGTGGGATCGGCGGTCGGGTCAGGTGCAGGGGCGGGCGCCGGCGGGGCGGGTACGGGCTCGAACTCGCCGTACTGCGGTTCGATCGGCATCTGCCACCGGACCCGCCACTCCTCCCGGGTCATCAGCCGCCCGGCGACCGCGGCCACACCGGTTGTGACCTCGGTCGAGAAGTCGTCGCGGGTGAGCTCGAGCCGATCGAACCGCACCGCGCGGCCGGCGGGCGGCATCCACAGCAGCGACCAGACCTGCTCAAAGTCGACCATTACCGGGTTGAGCGACGTACGCAGCAGCTCGAGGAACATCGGCCCCGGCGACTTGTACTCCATGTGGCCGGCCTGCCCACCGAGCCACCTCGAGTCGAGGTTGAACGCGTTTGCCAGGTCGATCAGCGTCATCTTGCGGGCCTCGACCATCTCGCCCTCTTGCGGCTTCCATCCGAGCGGAATGACCTGCGTGCCGTTCGGCAGCACAGCCGGCTTCCGGCCAGGCCCAGCGAACCGGGTCTGCCAGTCGTCAGCTGCCTTGTTGGCCTCGGCAGTGCTCAGGTTCGGGTTCGGCGCGATGACCGCGACGGACGGGACGCCGCCGCCGGCGAGGTTCAGTGCCTCGGCTGCCTCCTCGAGCCCGGCGCGGTTGAGCGTCTTGAGGTGTTCCTCGACCACGCCGACCCCGCGCCATGGCTGGCCAGCTGCCGCACCGCGCTGTACGTGGATCACGTCCTCGCGGTTCACCCGCCGGCCGTTGAGGTAGTAGTCGATCCCGCCGTCCTGCGTGGTCGCCGGATCGGTCACGAACCACATCCACGCCGGGAACCACTTCACGCCCCGGACACCGCCGGACGCGTCCCGCATCGTCACGAGGTGGACCGCGTTCCCGTGCAACAGGTAGTCCTCGATCTGCACCCGCACGAACGTCGACCGGGCACGCATCGACACGTCTGGAACGTCGAGGAACCGCGGCCGCGGGTGAACCGTCACGTCGCCGCGGTACAGATCGAGCGGGCACTGGGAGATCAGCCCGCCGTACAGCTGCAGCGCCCGGCCGACACCCGGAATCGTCCGAGCGGTGTCGACGTCCCAGACCTGCCGCGTCAGTGTCGCCGGGTCCACGACCGGGGGCCACAGCTGCATCGGTCAGTCGCCCTTCGTCTCGGCCTTGGCCTGCGCGGCACGGATCGCCTCGAACGGCGCCCGTACCTTGGCGGTTGCGGCGGTGAGCGCTTCAGCCGGGCTGACCGGCTTCGGTGGCTCGGGCGCTGCCGCGGCCTTCTTGGTGGTTGCCATGAACAATCATCCTCTCCGCTACAGGACGGTGAACTGCCCGTAGTCGATCTCGGGTTCGGCCGGGTGGTCGGCTCCCCACAGGGCAAGTGTCCCTGATGTGACCGGCGATATCGGTTCACCGGTCGTCGTGAACGCGAGTCCCTGGCCCAGCTTGCGCCACCCCACGTGCTCGAACGCGTCCACGAGATCCTTCTGCCCGTAGTGCCTGACGGTCGGCTGGGCGTCGGTGAGCTGCTCGTGGAACCGGACACACGCCGCCGAGTAGTCCGGCGCGGACACCCGCTGCACCTCGTAGCCGGCGGACTCGATGATGTCGGCAACGTCCCGCGCGGGGCCCGCGTTGTTGCACGTCACCCGCGTCAGGCCCTGCCGCTCGAGGACACCGATCACCGCGGCCGCCACCCACCGGGTACCGAGGCCGTGTTCGATCACCTCGACCAGGCCCTGCCCGAACTCGTCCCGCCAGCCGGCCGAGATCGTGGACGCCCGCAGCTCCGGGTCGACGTCGAACGAGACCGCCGGCGTCGCGTCCTCCGGGATCCGCTCGAGCGTGGTCGTCGCCGCCACGATCGGCGCCTTGATCAGCCGGTCCGGGTCCGCCTCGGTCGACACGTTGCCGTACGAGCGCAGCACACCGGAGTGCCCGATCAGCGGGTCGTCCAGGTCGTCGCGGATGAACTGCTCGAGCTTGTCCACCGTCATCAGCGGGTGCATGCCGGCCGCCGGGTGATGCATCAGGATCTGCCGGATCAGCGCGTCGACGTCCAGGTCCTCCACCTTGATGCCGTCGACAACCTTCGGCACCGACCACTCGAAGTACGCCGTGCCGCGGGTCGCGCCGATCTCGACCGCCCGCCGGCCCTCGTCGCGCTCCTGGTTCAACCACACCGACTCGGTCGTGCCCATCGTGGAGATGAGCCACGCCTGCGCGTTCGTCGTCAGGAACGTCGGCCGGTAGCCGGCCTTCATCTTCGTGGCCATCTCGGCGTCGTACGCCCACAGCTCGTCCAGCGACAGCAGCTCGATCGCCTTGCCGTGCAGCTTGTCGCCGTTCGGTGGGATCGGCCGCAGCTCGGAACGGGTCGGCAGCCACACGATCCGTTCCTTGTTCGTGGTCGTGTACTGCCGGATCTTCCCCGCCAGCGGCGACTCATCGATCAGCCGGTGCGTCTCCCACCACGCGTCCACGGCTTCGCCGCCGCCCTGTGCGCTGGTCCACAGCTTCCGGCCCCGCCCGGTCGCCATCCGGTCGACCTTCACCGCGGTGTCCAGCGCCGACTTCCCGGCCCGCCGCTGGACGGTCAACATGACCTTGTCGTACGCCCACCAGCCGGTGCGCGGGTCCACCTCGAGCGCGACGTCGGCGACGTACCGCTGCCACGGCATCAGCGGCATCCCGAGCAGCGCGGCTATCTTCGCGACGCGCGGCCCGTACGACGGCCGGTCAGTGCGCCGGGTTGCCCACCTCGGGGCCGCTCCCCACGATCTCGGCCAGCTCAGCGTCGATGTCATCGGCCTCACCGCCCTCGGACTCGTCCGCGTCCGCCGGCATCGGCGCCGGAAGAGCGTCCGGCAGCGTCGACATGAGCGCTCGCAGCTCCCGTGTCAGCCTGACCACGTCCGACGTCGACTCGGCCGCCGTGAGCTGCTTGGCGAGCTTCACCGCGAGCACCGCCGTCAGATCGTGCGCCGGCGACCAGCCTGGACCGCTGCGGGCAACCTCGAGCGACCGACGTACCGCCGTCGCGATCGACCGAGGGGCTCCCATGGCCACAGGGTACGACGGCCACGGAGAAAAAACCGAAGG
>DASSDE010000907.1:0-6384 GCA_035697365.1 Kribbella sp.
GGCCAACTCGCCACCTGGGTTCAGCTGCACACACTCAGTATCGCGGGCCCTGTGCACGAGACGTACACCGTCGGACCCCGAAACAACCCTGACCCGGCAGGCTGGAGGACCGAGATCGCCTGGCCGGTGTTTCGGGTCAGCTGACAGGTCCGGCTGGACGTACGGCGGTTCGCGTCGCACAGTCGGAGGTGGTGGAAGGAGCGGCACCATGAGGATTCATGCGACTTGTCTCGACCACGTAGTTCTGAATGTTTCCGACCTCGATGCCAGTCGCCGGTGGTGGTCGACGGTGACTGGCGCGCGGGCGACCAGGAACCACGAGGGCGAGGTGTCCTTCGTTGTCGGTGGTCAGGCGATCCGTCTGCGTCAGGGCGTGCCGGCGCCGCCTGGCTCCATCAGCGTATGCCTGCTGGCCGACGCGTCGATCTCCGACCTGTACGAGCGCGTCGAGGAGCTGCACGCAATGCACGGCGACGTCCATCCCCGTACTGCGGCCACGGCCCCGGTGCAGGCCCTCACCATCGAGGACCCGGACGGCTACCAGGTCGAACTCGGTACGTACACACCAGAAGCCGCCGCGACCACGTGACCGGATGACGCGGATGTCGCCGATCGTTCAGGACTTCTTGGTGACCCGCGCGAGGTGGCCGAAGGCTACGGAGCGGTCGGGGGAGTGGAAAAGGTCCTGGCAGGTGGTGAGGGTGATGATCGACCTGGTCGGGGTCTGTCGCGTTCCGGGAACTGGGTCCAGCACCCAGGTGTCGGCCGGTTTGACCGTGAGGTCGCGGGGCGAACCGTCGAGTTCGTAGGTGTAGACGGCGTCTCGGGTCTCGAGGACAACCTGGTCACCCTTGCGCAGGTCGAGCAGCCGGCGGAACGGCGAGCCGTGCGTCACCCGGTGACCGGCGATCGCGAAGTTCCCTGGCCGGCCGGGCAACTGGGTCTGTGGATAGTGCCCGATGCCGCGGGCCAGGTCGTCCGCGTCGACACCTTCGACGACCGGCTTGACCCAGTCCGCGCCGAACTTCGGGATCCGGAGCAGCACGAACGGTTTGCCGGCCGCCGGTTCCGGAGTCGGCTTCTCGGGTGCGGGCGTTTTCCACTGCTCGTGCAGCGAGTCCTCGGCCTTGCCCATCTGCTGGTTGGCAGCGATGCCAGTGCCGAAGTACTGCCACCCGGTCCAGCCGAGCAGGCCGACGCCCGCGACCAGCAAGACTGCTCCGAGTCCTCGTACTACTCCCCGCATGCAACGCTCCGCACGGCTTGTACCGATGGGTGTGACCGGGCGACGGTCCCCGCTCCAGCGCCCGGTCCTCTAATAGTTGCTACTGGTCGTCAGACGTACGCCGAAATGTACCGGCCGCTCGCCAGAGTGCGACGCCGAGCATTGCCAGGGCGAAGCCCGCCAGCGGCAGCCAGACGGCCGCGGCTGCGCCGGTCGATGCGAGTTCACTTGCGCTGTACATGTGTTACCACCTCCTCTCACGTCCAGTTGCCGCGTGCAGATAGGCGGTCGCCTGCACGGCTTGCAAGAACATGTCGTAGATCATCTCGACGACGAGCAACGCCGCGACTGCCATCGCGAGCTTGCCGCGGCGGCGGACGGTGACGACCCGTTCCGCCATGAACAGGACCGTCACCACGAGCCAGAACGTGTGGAGCTGCAGGCCGTGCATCACGCCGTAGACCAACGAGAACAGGTATGCGCCGGTGATCAGGACGCCGATCGCGCCGAGGGCCTGCCGACCCCAGTACGAGCGGGTGGTGCGGGTCCAGCCGTAGTCGAAGAGGTTCTCGAGCGCGCCGCGTTTCCATCGCACGCGTTGGTTGGCGAGGGCTCTCCAGGTCTGCATCGTCTCGGTGGTGAGTGTGCAGCCGGACGGCGACCGCAGGACGTACCCGAGCTTCATCAGCGCGAAGGAGAGTTCGTTGTCCTCGGTGAGGACGCGGGTGTCGTAGACCTGCGCGGCACCCGGCAGCCGGCCGTCCGCGCGGGCACGGAGAACCTGCCGGAGTACGCCGACCCGCAGCAACGTCGCGGTGCCGGTCAGCACCAGCACCTTCCCTCGCTGCCGACGGATGTCCAGCTCGTAGCGGGCGTATTCGTTGGCCTGCAACCACTCGACAAATCGGCCCCAGCGATTTCCGGAATCGATCCGTCCGCGGAATACACCACCGACGCCGCCGACATTTCCGGCGTACGCCTTTAATCCGGCCGCGACGAAATCCGGGTCGAGGAACGAATCGGCATCCTGGACCAGGATCACGTCGTCGTCGGCCAGGCTCGGCAGCAGTAGCTCGAGGACCTGGTTCAGCGCGCCGGCCTTCTTGTGCTGGTTGCCGACCGTCTCGAAGACCTCGACATGGTGCGATCGCGCGACCTGAACCGTGCCGTCGGTGCAGTTGTCGGCGATCACGATGATGTGGTCAGGGCGCCTTGTCTGCTGCCGTAACGCCGCCAGCGCGGAGGGTAGCGACGCTTCCTCGTTGTGAGCCGGCAGCATGGCCACCACGGTGACCGCAGGCATAGTTCCTCCCCAGTGGCACGACCCCCGTTTGTCGTCCCGCGAACCGCAACGATTATTACCCCCGATCGCGGCAGCCTGGAGTGAAAGTAGTGTAAGAACCACGTGAATTCGAGCTGGATTTTCAGGTGTTGGAGCGATGCGTGTCCGCGCAATCACGAACGGTCGAATTGATCGAATTCATCGAATTTCCGAAATTGCGAACAGTGACCGGATGCGTACGCGCGAGGTGCCCTGGAAGGCACCTCGCGCGTAGTGGCAATCAGTCGGCGGTCGGGTCGGGGACGGCGATTCCCCAGGTGTCGGTGTTGCCGAACGTGGCCGGGCAGACGGCGGCCGGTGCCGGCGCTGGGATCGGCGTACCGCTGACCAGGGACTGACGGTACGCGTCGATGGCCGCGCAGTCGGCGGCCTCGCGGGTGTCGTTCCAGACGGCGATACCCGAGCTGTCCGTGGCGACCGCGTAGTTGTAGTCACCGAGGAACTCACTGGTCAGACCGTTCGCGCTGGAGGCCCGAGCATCGCCGATCGCACCACGGTGCGCGGCACCGTCGGGCCGCTGCATGTACATGCGCCGGCGCTCCAGCTCCTGGCCGACAATCCGGAACGGGCGCTCGATCTCAGCGAGCGACTGGCCGGTACGGTGCGTGCGCGGGGGCTGATCGGCGGGCTGCCGCACATGCTCCTGGTGCAGACCGAGGCGGCCATCGCGCTTGGCCAGCTGGTGAGCGCGGTGACGGTCGGCGGCGAAGCTCTTCGCCTTGCCGAGCAGACCGGGCAACGGCGTGCCGCGACAAGTGCCAGCGCGGCGCTCGCGTATGCGATGGCTTGGTCCGGTGAGCAGCATCGTTGTCACGAGCTGGCTGCCGCGGCCGAGCACGGCCGGAGCTCCCGAGCCGACGCGGACAGTGCCATGGCGCTCCTGGCGCGTTGCCTGCTCGACGCCGGAACGGGACATCCGGCCGAGGCTCTCGAGCGGTGGCGCGGCTCGGACCCCGAGCTGCTCGACCACCCGGTGACGGTCAGTCTCGGCCTCCCGGAATGGATCGAAGCCGCCGCCCGAACCGGCGACATCGGCCGAGTGTCCGAGCTGCTCGACAGGTACGAGTTGTGGGCCTGCGGCCACCAAGGCGCTGCCGCTCGCGCAGTTGCCCACCGGTGCCGGGCGCTGCTCGGTATCGGGGACGAGGCTCGAAGCGAGTTCGAAGCGGCGCTCCGGCCGCATCGGCGTACCCATCGCCCGTTGGCGCAGGCACGGACCGAGCTCGCGTACGGCGAATGGCTCCGCCGCGCGCGGCGGCCGATCGCGGCCCGCGCACGACTCCGCGCGGCCTACCACCGCTTCGTTACCGCGGGAGCCCACACCTGGGCCGGCCGCGCCCGTACCGAGCTGCGCGCCGCCGGCGAGACCGTCGACGCCGAATCCTCGACGCCGGTCGGCACCGCGCTGTCGGCGCAAGAACTACAGGTCGCGCGGCTGGCCGCGGCCGGACGAACCAACCGGGAGATCGGCGCCGAACTGTTCCTCAGGCCGCGAACAGTCGGCTACCACCTGCACAAGATCTACACGAAACTCGGCATCACGAGCCGCCACGACCTCGTCGCCCGAGGCATTCTTGCCTAGCGCAACTACGGACCGGGCCGTACGCGTGCGGCGGACTCGGCGGCGCGGTGGAGGAGAACGGTCCGTTCAGGGATGTTGGTGGTCCATTCGGCGGCCTTGCCGAATTCTGCGGCTGCTTCGGCGTGGCGGCCCAGCCTGGTGAGCAGATCAGCGCGGACGCTCGGCAGATGGTGGTAGCCGGCCAGCGCGGGTTGTGCGGCGAGGCGGTCGACGACGGCCAGGCCATCCTCGGGACCGCAGACCATTGCGACGGCGACCGCACGGTTCAGTTCCACGACCGGTGACGGCTTCAGCGCGGCCAGTGCGTCGTACAGCGTCGCGATCTGCTGCCAGTCGGTCTCGGCTGCCGTGTGCGCGTGGGCGTGGCAGGCTGCGATCGCGGCCTGGAGGACGTACGGTCCGGGCGGCGCACCGAGACCTTCGGTGCGGATCAGTGCTGCGAAGCCCCGCCGGATCAGCAACTGGTCCCAGCGGCCGCGGTTCTGTTCCGCCAACGGGATCGGCAGTCCGTCCGGGCCGAGTCGGGCGGGCAGGCGTGATGCCTGGATCTCCATCAGGGCGACCAGGCCGTGGACCTCGGCCTCGGCCGGCATCAGCTCCGCCAGGACACGGCCGAGGCGCAGCGCCTCATGACACAAGGCAGGCCGCATCCAGTCGTCCCCGGTCATCGCCGAGTACCCCTCGTTGAACACCAGGTACAGGACCTCGAGCACGGAGGCCAGCCGGTCCGGGCGCTCCGCGGCGGACGGCACGACGTACGGGATCTGCTTGTCGGCGAGCGTCTTCTTGGCGCGCACGATCCGCTTCGCAACGGTCGGTTCCGGTGCGAGGAATCCACGGGCGATCTCGGCGGTGGACAGGCCGCCGACCAGCCGCAACGTCAGCGCGATCCGGGCCTCGGTGGACAACATCGGATGACACGAGATGAACATCAGCCGTAACAGGTCGTCACCGAAGTGCTCATCCTCGGCCAGGACGGCCTCGAACTCGTCCTGGCGATGCTGATCGGCTTCCAGTTCGGGGCCAAGCAGGCGCAACTTCTCGCCGAGGCGCTCGTTGCGGCGGATCCGATCGATCGCACGGTGCTTTGCGGTGACCGTCAGCCAGGCGCCGGGGTTCGGCGGGACACCGTCGCGGGGCCATTGCTCGAGGGCAGCAACCAGGGCGTCCTGCGCGAGCTCCTCGGCAAGGTCGATGTCCCGGACCAGCCGGACCAGCCCGGCGATGATCCGCGCCGACTCGATCCGCCACACCGACTCGACCGTGCGGTGCGCCGCGGCCAAGCCTGGCGCCGGCGTCATCAGCCTTCGGGGCCGAGCACCCGGCGGATGTCGCCTTCGCCGTCGCCGACCAGCTTCCAGAACCGGCGAGCCAGCTCGATCGCCTCGTCCTCCGACCGGACATCGAGCAACGCGAAGCTGACGACGACCTCCTTGGACTCGGTGAAAGGGCCGTCGGTCAGGGTGATGTCGCCGCCGGAGGCGGTGACGTGCGTGCCGCGGTCCAGGCCGCCGGTCGCCAGCAGCACTCCCGCCCTGGTCAGCTCCTCCACGAAACGGCCCATCTCGGCGAAGAGTTCCTCGTCCGGCGGCTGCCCGCCGCCGTTGACCGTCATCAGGAACCGCATCGCGGTGAACCTCCAGAACTTTTTCGCCGGGCTGTCCATCTGGCCGATCGCCGTTCGAAGCATCAGCAACAAACCACACCCGTAGCAAGGGAGACAGCTGTGCGAAAGATTGTATCGGCCCTGTTCATCTCCGTGGACGGAGTCGTCGAGAGCCCCAACGACTGGATCGGCCCGTGGTTCAACCCCGAGGCCGGCCAAGCTATAGGGGAGTTCATCGCGGCGCAGGACGCCATGTTGCTCGGACGCGTCACGTACGACGAGTTCGCCGCTCACTGGCCGCAACAAAGCGGCCAGATGGCTGACACGATGAACGGCACCACGAAGTACGTCGTCTCAGGCACGCTCGGTTCCGCGGACTGGCAGAACACCACCCTGATCCGCCGGGACAGGGCCGAGGCCGAAATCGCTGCCCTCAAGCAGCTGCCCGGCAAGAACATCGGCGTGACCGGCAGCGCGACCCTGGTCAGCTGGCTGCTTCGGGTGGGGCTGCTCGACGAACTGCATCTGATGCTGTTCCCGGTCGTCCTCGGTGACGGCAAACGTCTGTTCGCCGAGCCTGGCAAGCAACTGCCAGTCCAACTCGTCGACTCGGCAACTTTCGCCACCGG
>DASSDE010000908.1:0-4997 GCA_035697365.1 Kribbella sp.
GCTAGCGTCCTCCGACAGCTGACGCAGCTTGCCGAGTGCGGTTGTCCAATAGGCCTCGTACTGCGCAACCCACGAGCTGAAAGCGCCGTTCAGGCCGTCGTCGTCGACGCGGTAGTGCTGGTGCCGGCCCGCCTTCACCGCCACGACCAGGCCGGCCGCGCGCAGTGTCATCAGGTGCTTGGAGATGCCCGACGTCACCAGCTCAGGAAACTCCGCCGCGAGCTCGCCGACCGTGAGACTGCCGCGCTCCATCAGCAACTCCAGCATCCGCCGCCGCGTCGGGTCCGCGATCGCCCGGAACGGATCCGCGGCGGACCCGTCAGCCAACGCCGTTCACCACGTCCGCGAGTCGCTCGAGCACCTGGTGCTTGGTGGCGCCTTGCTCGTAGGCATCCCGGGTCCGCTGCCACGTCGACGTACCGATGCCGGCGAAGCCGTCGTGCGTCAGCGACACCTCCGTACCGCCGCCGACCGGGCGCAACTCGATCACCAGCCGTCCGGGATGCTCCCACCCGGCATCCTCTTCCATCCAGGACAGTACGAGACGCCCTTCCGGTACGAGCTCGAGCACGACACCGCTGATCCAGGTGACGCCGTCCGCACCGAGCATCCGGTACCGGCCGCCCTCCTGCAGCTCGATCGTCAGCGTGGACGAGAGCCAGCGGCGCAGTGCGTCCTGCGTCCCGAACTGGTGCCACACGACACTCGGTGGGCGGGCAATCGTGATCCGGCGGGTCACTTCAGGCATGATCCAACTCCTTACCATTTGGTAATGCATTACCTCATGGTAAGGCGTCGCGAGGCAACCCCTTCACGCCAACTGGTCGCGGCGTCGGGTCAGGTAGGCGATTTCTGCGGTGTTGGCGGCGTGCTCGATCGCTGCGTCGTAGGCGGCGCGTGACTCCTGGCTGCGGCCGAGGCGGCGCAGCAGGTCGGCTCGGGTCGCGTGGTAGGCGTGATACGTGGACAGCTTGTCGTCGAGGCCGTCGATGATCGCCAGCGCGACCTCGGGACCGTCCAGCTCGGCGACCGCGATCGCACGGTTCAGCGCGACGATCGGGGAGCGGTCGATCCGCGCCAACTGGTCGTACAGCGCGACCACCTGGGACCAATCGGTGTCGCGGACGTCGCGGGCCGAGGTGTGCACGGCGTTGATCGCGGCAAGGAGCTGGTACCGGCCGGGCGGCATCCTGGTCGCGAGCCGTTCGCGGACCAGATCGTGGCCCTCGGCAATCATCGTGGAGTCCCAGGCGCCGCGGTCCTGCTGATCAAGGGCGACGAGCTCGCCGCTCTGCGACACCCGCGCCGTACGGCGCGCCTCGGTGAGGAGCATCAGTGCGAGCAGACCGGCGACCTCGCCGTCAGCAGGAAGCAGCGCGCGGATCAGGCGGGTGAGCCGGATCGCCTCGGCGGTCAGCTCGTGCCGCACCGGGTCGGTGTCGGCGCCGGTCGCCAGGTATCCCTCGTTGAACACCAGGAACAGCACCGCGAGGACGCCGGAGACGCGGCTCGGCAGATCCTCCGCGGCCGGGACCCGGTACGGGATCCGCGCGGCCTTGATCTTCGCCTTCGCCCGCGTGATCCGCTGACCCATCGCAGTCTCCTGGACCAGGAACGCGCGGGCGATCTCCGGCACGGTCAGTCCGCCGACCATCCGCAGCGTCAGCGCGACCCGGGTCTCCATCGCGAGCGCCGGGTGGCAGCACGTGAAGATCAGCCGCAGCCGCTCGTCGTCGATCACCCCGAGAGGCTCGGGCTGGTCGTCGTACGACATCTGAGCCTCCTTCTGCTTGTCGTCACGCTTGTTCTCGCGGCGGATCCGGTCGATCGCCTTGCGGTTCGCGGTGGTGGTCAGCCAGGCGCCGGGGTTCGGCGGTACGCCGTCCGCGGGCCAGCGCTCGACCGCCGTCGCGTACGCCTCCGCGGCCGACTCCTCGGCGATGTCGAGGTCGCCGAACCGTTTCGCCAACGAGGCGACGACCCGCGCCCATTCGTCGCGATGGGCCCGGGTGATCGCTTCCTCGACGGCGGTCACAGAAACGGCCGCACCTCGAGCCGACGGTTGCACACCCTGGACGCACCGGACGCGAGCTTGAGCGCCACGTCCAGATCCGGCGCCTCCAGCACCCAGAGCCCGCCCACGTACACCTTCGTCTCCACGTACGGCCCGTCGGTGACGATCGGCTCCGCGCCGCGCGCGTCGATCACTGTCGCGTCGCTGGGGGAACTGAGCCCGCCGGCGAACACCCAGTACCCGTCCGCCTCGAGTTGCTCGTTGTACGCCTCAACGGCCTGCAGTTCCGCGGCCGTCGCCGACCCGGTCCCGTCGTCGATCACAGAAACCAAGTACCGCATCATCAGCTCCAGTCCACTCGCCCGAACCCGCTTACACCCACCCAACGACCAAGACCGTCCGATTCCGACAACCTGCCCAAAAGTTACAGCGGGTCGAGGCGGACGCTGGCGTAGGTCGGGGGTGTGCGGGTGAGGTCGACCGTTTCGCCGTTGGCCGCGAGGTAGAGGCCGGGGCGGTGTTCGCGGAGGCGGACCGTCCTGCCGTTCCAATGATCGAACAGGTGGACGCCATTCTCCTTGCGCAGCCGCGCGATTCCGTCGCGGACGCCGCTGACGTGGATCGCGTAGTCCCGGTTCCACGGTCCGTCGACGTCGGCCGGCGCCGGATCCGGTAGGTCGTTCCGGTACCGTACGGACCCGTCCTTGACCGCCTCGAGGTACGCCGGACGACCGTCGCTGTCGAAGTCCCGCAACCGGTACAACTCGCCCTCGACAGTGAACTCTTCCGCGCTGACGAACTCGACGGCCTTGCGCGATTCACCGGCAATCAGGAAGCCTCCAGACAGCGTCACCTGGTCACCACCACCGACATAGCCGCCATCGACAGCGGCAGACGGAACGGCACCATGCCTGGGCGTCGCAGCACCGTCCCGGGACGGCGCGGGCACCGACTCTCGCGACGACCTGACCCCGAGAAGATCGATCAGGATGTCGCTCGCCAGCTGCCGCTGCAGCGGATGCGCGGTCGAGTTCGTCAGTACGACGACGCCGACGCCGGCCTCGGGCGCCCAGTACATGTCGGACAGGAACCCGAACCCGCCACCACCGTGACCACGGACCGGAACACCCCGCAGCGGCCACACCGCAACCCCCACCCCGTACCCCTCGTCGCGCCCTGGCACCCGATACATGTCGGCCAGCAACTCCGCCGAGACCAGCGACTCGCCACCGTTCAGATGGAAGCGCAGGTAGCGGCACGCATCCTCGACACTCGTGTACAGCCCTCCTGCCGCCACCATCGGCACCCGCACCGGCAGCCGTTTGTACCCCGTCGAATGCCCGATCGCCCGCGCGGCGTCGCGCGCGATCACCCGCGCATCGAAGGTCGTCCGCTCCAGCCCGAGCGGCTCCAGCAACGTTCGCCGTACGAACTCGTGGAACGGCATTCCCGCGCAGCGCTGCAGGACATAGCCGGCCAGATCGATGCCGAGATTCGAATACTCGTAATGATGCCCGACCGGAAACCGCAGCCAGGTCTCGGAAATGCTCCGGCAATGTGCTGCGAACGACTCGTTCCCGATCAGGTAGTTGGAGCCGATCGGCGCTTCGTGCGTGAATCCCGCGGTGTGACCGAGCAGGTGCCGCAGCGTGATCCGGCCTTCTGGGTGCTCCTCGAACGAACTGTTGACCCGGAACTCCGGCAGATACCGCAGGATCGGCGTATCCAGCTCGACGAGCCCTTGCTGGACGGCGAGCAGCACCGCCGTCGCGGTGTACATCTTGGAACACGACTGGACGCTGAACCGTGTCCCGCCGTCGATCGGCAGACCGCCGGTACGGGTAACGCCGAACCCGGCCGACCACACCATCGAGTCCGCGTCGCAGATCCCGATCGCGATCCCGGGCAGCCGATGCTCCTCGAGCAGCCCCGGCACACGCTGCTCCAGCTCCGCGACCACACGCTCGATCATGACCCTCTTCTACCTCCCAGGAGGTTCAGGGTCGGCGTGCCACGTCCGCCAGAGCCGGCCGTAGACGCCGCCGGCGCTGACCAGCTCGTCGTGCGTGCCGAGCTCGACGAGCTCGCCCGCCTCCATGACCGCGATCCTGTCGGCGTCGTGCGCCGTCTGCAACCGGTGCGCGATCGCGATCACCGTGCGACCGCGCAGGACACCGGCCAGCGACTGCTCCGTACGGCGTGCTGTCTTCGGGTCCAGGAGCGCGGTGGCCTCGTCCAGGATCAGCGTGTGTGGATCGGCGAGCACGACCCGCGCGAGCGAGAGTTGCTGCGCGCTCGCGTCGTCGAGATTCAGGTCGGGTCCGATCTCGGTGTCGAGCCCTTCCGCGAGGTCGTGCCGCCACACTGCGCCGACAGCATCCAGCGCGGCGTACAGCTCCTCGTCCGTCGCATCCGGCCGGGCGATCCGCAAGTTGTCGCGCACGGTGTCATGGAAGACATGCTGGTCCTGGGTGATGAGTACGACGTGTTCGCGCAACTGCTCGGGCGGCAGATCGGCGACGGGCGTGCCTCCGATCGTCACCGAGCCGGTGTGCGGACGGTCGAGGCCCGCGAGCAGCCGCGCAAGCGTCGACTTGCCCGCGCCGGACGTACCGACGATGGCCAGCCGCTCCCCGGGTTGCACCTGCAGCTCCACACCACGCAATACGTCGCGGACACCTGTGTAGCTGTAGTGCGCATTGCTCACGTGGATGCGATCGCCGTGGACCTGCGGGGCCGTTCGGGACTCGTTCTGCGGGACGTCGGCCAGACCCTCGACGCGGGCGTACGAAGCGCCGGCGCCCTGCAGTTGCTCGATCCACAGCATCAGGGTGTCGAGCGGGCCGATGAGCTGACGCAGGTACACCGTTGCGGTCACCACGGCTCCGAGGCTGATCAGGTCGTTCGCGTACAGCGCACCGCCGACGAGGAGCACCATCACCATCGGAAGCGCGAGCGAGACCTCCGACCACGGGAACAGGAC
>DASSDE010000909.1:0-3093 GCA_035697365.1 Kribbella sp.
AACTACCCGGCGGAGTACATGGCCGCCGTCCTGACGTCCGTGAAGGACGACAAGGACAAGATGGCCATCTACCTGAACGAGTGCCGCCGGATGGGCATCAAGGTGCTGCCGCCGGACGTCAACGAGTCCGACTCGAACTTCACCCCGGTCGGCACCGACATCCGCTTCGGCCTGTCCGCGATCCGCAACGTCGGCGTGAACGTGGTCGCCGAGATCGTCGCGGCCCGCGAGGAGAAGGGCCGGTTCACCGACTTCGTCGACTTCATCGACAAGGTGTCGCTACCGGTCTGCAACAAGCGGGTGATCGAGTCGCTGGCCAAGGCCGGCTCGTTCGACTCGATGAACCACGCGCGGCGCGCGATCGTCGCGGTGCACGAGCAGGCCGTCGACGAGGCCATCGATCTCAAGCGGAACGAGGCCCACGGGCAGTTCGACCTGTTCTCGATGGGCGACGACGACGCGGAGGAGGGCGAGGGCAACAGCCGGCTCACCGTGACCGTCCCGGAGATCGAGGAGTGGGACAAGGCGACCAAGCTGGCGCACGAGCGCGACATGCTCGGGCTGTACGTGTCCGACCACCCGCTGTTCGGCGTCGAGCACGTGCTCACCAACGGCTCGGACTGCACGATCGGCCAGCTGCTCGCGGACGAGGACCGTCCGGACGGCAGCCGGGTCACGATCGGCGGCCTGGTCACCGCGGTGCAGCGGAAGGTCAACAAGCGCGGCGACATCTACGCGATCGTCACCATCGAGGACCTCGAAGGTTCGATCGAGGTGATGATGTTCTCCTCGGCGTACCAGCTGCACGCGCATCTGCTGACCAACGACGCGATCATCTTGATGAAGGGCCGCGTCCGGCGCCGCGAGGATCGTCTCGAGCTGAGCGGCGACGAGGTCGTCGTCCCGGACCTCACCGAGGGCCCCACCGGCCCGGTCGTCCTCACCATGCCGGTCAACCGCTGCACCCCACCGGTCGTCGACTCGCTCCGCGACATCCTTCAGTCCCACCCCGGCATGACCGAGGTCCACCTCCGCCTCCAAGCCCGCCAGAAAACCACCGTCATGCGCATCGGCGACCGCTTCCGAGTAACCCCCACCTCCTCCCTCATGGCCGACCTGAAAGCCCTCCTAGGCCCCTCCTGCCTAGCCAGCTGACCAGCGAGCACGGAAACGCCCCCGGACGTGCAAAGGCCCCGGGGGGTTTCCCTGGCCGAAGCCGGTACACCGTGAATCCCGGGGCTCTCTTGCGCATTCAAAATACCAGGCCATTGGTACACCGCGACAGATAGGCGCCCGATGAACAATCGAACCGCCGTACCAATGCAACCTCGCAATCAGCCCTGGACGCTGGAGAATTTGCTCTCCGAGGCACGGCTCGGGCCGTACCTGGCGGCGACGGACGGCAGCCTGACGGCCGCGCTGCGGCTGTACGACTGGAATGCGCGGATCAGCTCCGCCTTCCATGAGGAGCTGCACTACGTCGAAGTCGGGCTTCGTAACGCCATGGACCGGCAGTTGACAGCATGGTCCCGTGCGCTGGGGGCCCAGTCGCCGTGGTTCCGCGATTCGCGGGTGCCGTTGACCGCGCCGACGCGGATCAAGATTGCGAGTGCTTGCAGCAACGCGACCCGCGGCGGTCAGCCCGAACTGCAAGGCAAGGTCGTCGCCGAGTTGATGCTCGGTTTCTGGTGGTCGCTGCTGTCCGACGAGTACAACCGTCGGCTCTGGCAGCCCTGCCTTCGGTTTGCCTTTGACGGGCCGGTCCGCCGGACACGTCTGCACTCGGAGTTGGACGAAGTGCGCCGCCTACGGAACCGGATCGCACACCATGAGCCGATCCATGGGCGCGATCTGGAGCTGGATCATCGCCGGATCCTCGATGTCGCCGGGCGAATCTCTCCCCAGTTGAGTGCGCGCATTCAGACAGTCGGTCGAGTGCCGCAGGTCCTGATGGAGCGAGCACGGCACTCGCTCGGCTGACGAGTGGCACCAGCCCTGGACCCGCAGGAGCGGGGTGGTGAGCCCGAGCAACCGGGCATGAGACACACTGGCGTCGTGAGTTTTGGGGAGTCTTCTGGGTCTTTGGGGTCTGTGCCGTCGGGGTCGGTGAATCCGTTGGGGGTGCCGACTGAGGAGGAGACGCGGCTGCCTGTGGCCAAGGCCGTGCTGGTGACGGTGGTGGTGTTCCTGGTGGCCGGCGTGGTGGCCGGGTGGGCCTGGCAGCAGTTCTCGCCACTGGCGAAGTACACCGTGGACGAGCGCGGTGGGTCGCTGGGCGAGGAGCAGATGACGCAGATCTTCGGGCCGGACGGGACGTTCACCGCGATCGGGTTCGTCGCCGCGGCCGTGCTCGGTGCGGCGTTGTTCTGGTGGTTGCGCAACCACGGTCCGTGGTCGGTGGCGATCGTGACGCTCGGCGCGTGCCTCGGTTCCGGGGTGTCGTGGGGTGTCGGCATGCTGCTCGGTCACGACCCGCTCGACGCGCGGTTGCGGGCGGCGCATCCGGGCGATCTGGTTGCCGCGCCGCTGGAGTTGCACACCTGGACCCCGGCGGTCTCCTGGCTGGTCGGCGCCGCGCTGGCGTGCGCGATCATCGCCGCCGCGACCTGGCGGGCCGAGCCGGTTGCAACCACACCGCAACCTGCTGCGTCGGAACCTGGACCGCCGGTCCACTAACCTTTGCAGGTCCGGCGGTGAGGCCACCGGAGCCAGCGAGGGAGCTTATGTCCGACCAGAATCAACCACCGACGTATCCAGGTGCCGGCGGCCCGCAGAACGGTCAGCCGCAGAACAGTCACGGGCAGGGACAGAACCTCCCGCCCCAGCAGGGTCCTGGCCGGCCGGGCTACCCGCAGCAGCCACATCCCCAGCAAACCGGCCCGTACGGCGGCCCCCAGCAGAACGGGCCCCAGCAGAGTGGTCCGTACGGCGGCCCCCAGCAGGGTGGCCCGCAGCAGGGCGGTCAGCAGGGTCCCCAGTACGGCGGTCAGCAGGGTCCGCAGCACGGTGGCGGACAGCAGTACGGCGGACCGCAGTACGGCGCTCCCCAGCAGGGTGGCCAGCAGTACGGGCAGCCGGGCCAGGCGGGTCAGC
>DASSDE010000910.1:0-2016 GCA_035697365.1 Kribbella sp.
CTGTGGAACCTGGGCAGCGTGATCGGCCTCAGCATCGGCGGCGCCCCGGTGTTCCTCGGCGAGCCCGGGAACAACATCTGGAAGACGCCGGTCGCGACCGGCGCCCCGACCGTACGCGTCGAGGTGTTCGTGGACGATCCGGACGGGTTCGTCCAGGCTGCCGTCGACGCCGGCGCGGACGGGAGCTTCGACCCGGTCCGGGATCACGCCATGCCCTGGGGGACGCACCGGCAAGGATCGTTCCTGGATCCGTTCGGGCACCTGTGGTTCGTCGGCGACCGGTCGCCGCTCAGACACATGCCTTAGGTCCCGGCGAGCGCCGCTGACAGCGGCCGTGGCGGGGAGTGGGCGTCGACGTACCAGGTGTGGCGCTCGGACAGGAACTGCTTGATCATCGCGAGGTCGGCGGTGTCTTCGGGGGTGCGAAGGTGGTACGGCGGCGGGTAGAACGCGTCGCCGAGGAGCGCGACGCCGTCCGCGAGCGCGATCAGGGAGTCCGGGGCGTGGTTGCCGCCGACGTGGCGTAGTTCGACGCCGGTCGGGAGCGTGAGGGTGTCGTCGAAGGTCTGGTGCGGTAGGACGACGCGGAAGCCGGTCCAGTCGGGGACGGCGAGGGCTCGGGCACGGAAGCTGGGGCCGAGCTTCGGGTTCGCCTCGACCTGGTCGTGGAGGTAGCGGTGACTCCAGGGTGTGTCGGGCGCGAGATGGTCGAGGGCTGAGGAGTGCGCGACGACCGTGACGTCGGGCCAGGCGCAGGCGCCCCAGGTGTGGTCCCAGTGGTGGTGGGTGTAGACCAGCCATTTCGGCGCGGGCAGGCCGGCAGCGTTGATCGCCGTACGGATCGCTCTCGCGTGCTCGGGGCTGTTGCCGGCGTCGACGAGGACGCTGCCGCGGTCGTCCGCGATGACGGCGACGGACGGGCGGATCGCGTCCGGATCGGGGTCGTGCGGGTAGATCCAGACCCGGCCGGTGAGATGCTGGAGCATGTGGCCGACGATAGCCGTACGCAAAGTCCTGCGAGGGTCCGCGAGCTAGGCGTCGTCGTGGGCAGCTTGCCGACCGGGCCGCTCAACGCGATCACCGACGTGCCAGGAGTACGGGTCGGGCACACGACGATCACCGGCGACGGACTGAACACCGGGGTGACTGCGATCGTCCCGGACGGCTGGGAGTCGACCTTGCCGGCGGCGGTTGCTGTTGGCAACGGGTACGGGAAGCTGGTCGGCAGTACGCAGGTGGACGAGCTCGGAGTGATCGAGACGCCGATCCTGCTGACCGGGACGCTCAGCACGTTCCGCGTGGCCGATGCGTTGATCACCTGGGTCCTCGACCGCGACCCGAGCGCAACCAGCCTCAATCCGATCGTGGGCGAGACCAACGACGGCCACCTCTCGGACATCCGCCGCCGCCCGATCACTGCCGCCCACGTCCATGCAGCCTTGGACACGGCCACCGCCGATCTCCCGGCCGAGGGGTGCTGTGGAGCGGGCACCGGCACTTCCGCCCTGGGCTTCAAAGCCGGCATCGGTACGGCGTCCCGCACCCTCGACCAAGGAACCGTCGGCGCGCTGGTGCAGGCGAACTTCTCCGGTCTGCTGACCGTGCTGGGCCGGCCGGTCCCAGCGCAGCCGATCGATGCCGACGGCAACTCCTGCATGATCGTCGTCGCCACCGATCTCCCGCTCGACTCCCGTCAACTCGGCCGGCTGGCGCGGCGCGCGATCTTCGCGATGGCCCGCGTCGGCTCCGACTACGCCCCCGGCAGCGGCGACTACGCGATCGCCTTCACCACCAGCCGTACGGCGGGCTACGCCGACCGCGACCTGCGTGCACCGTTCCAAGCGGTCATGGAATCGGTCGAAGAAGCCCTACTGAACTCGCTGACCGCCGCCGAGACCACGACGGGCTTCAACGGCCACACCGCGTACGCCGTCCCGCACGACCGGATCCGGCCGCCCAGCTGACCAGACCAGCACCCCGAACGCGAGCATCGCAGCCACAGTCCGGACCAGATGC
>DASSDE010000911.1:0-2533 GCA_035697365.1 Kribbella sp.
ACCCACCTATCTCCGCATTCGGGGGACCGTCGCAGAGCGGCCCGACGACCAGGAGGACAGGAGGTGTCGGCCCTGGGGGTAGTGCACCTGAGCGTGAAGGCGCAATATGCGTACGGTGTCTCGCGGCGCTCTACCTGTCGAGCCGCCCACGCCCACAGCTCAATCACCCTGTCGTGCCGGCACCCCGCCGGTGCCGCCCGCCGGCCCCGGGCCGTCCTGCTCCGGCCGGTCAGATGCCGCACATCTCAGGGGTTGACCTCTGAGATGGTGGGTCTGCTGTCCGCATACCCCTGGGACAACCCACAAAATCAGAGGTCAACCCCTGAGATTGTGGCCGGTGGTCCGGTGAGGCGTGCGAGCTTGGGGCCATTGGGCAGTGGTGGTGTGCTGCGTGCTGCCGGTGTGGTGGGTGGGTCAGGGGCTGGTGCGGTGGGTGGGCCCTGGCTTGGCCGGCTTGGCTGGGGGGACTGTCTGGGCCCAGTCGGCCCAGTCGGCGAGGGCGGTGTACAGGCGGACGCCGGCCTCGATCGTCACCCGCATCGACTGGGTCTGTTCGCTGTAGCCGAACTCGCCGCGGTCCTTGCGTCCGGCGTAGTCGCGGTACTGCTCGGCGAGATCGCGGTAGTACCGCGCCTCCGCCTCGAGGTGCCGCTGCAGTTCGTCGCGGTCCATCATCCAGAAGAACAGCGAGCGCAGCAGCGGCTGCAGGCGCATCGTGTGGTCGACGTCGACCTCGGTCAGCCAGCGCTTCACCTCCGCGACGCCGGTATCGGTGATCCGGTACGCCTTCCGCCGCCGCGGACCCTCGCTCTCGACCTCGACCAGGCCCTCACCGGCCAGCTTGTTCAGCTCGGCGTAGATCTTCGGGTGCTGGGCCGGCCAGATCGAGCCGAGCACCTCGGTGAACCGCCCGGCCAGGTCGTACCCGCTGGCCGGCCCTTCGGCGAGCAGCCCGAGCAGCCCGTGCCGCAGTGACATGTGTGCCTCCTTGTCGGTCTCCCATCTTGACATGTCCCCACGGACATGTGCATGCTCGAATATGTCCCTAGGGACATGTCCTAGAGAACATCTCAAGGGGAGTCGACATGGATGGAAATCGGGCGGTCCTCGTCACCGGATCCACCGGAGGGATCGGTACGGCGACGGTGCGGCTGCTCCGGCGCAAGGGGTTCACGGTGTACGCCGGGGCGCGCGGCCGGGCCGACTTCGGGCCGGAGGTGCACGTGGTGCCGCTGGACGTGGCGGACCCGGAGAGCGTCGCGGACGCGGCGAAGCGGATCGGGGCTGAGGTCGACGGCCTGGCGGCGGTGATCAACAACGCGGGCGTGATCGTCCAGGGTCCGCTGGAGCTGGTGCCCGCGGACGAGTGGCGCCGGCAGCTGGAGGTGAACACACTCGGTCCGGCGTCGGTGATCCGCGAGTTCCTGCCGCTGGTGCGGAGCGGGCGTGGGCGGATCGTGAACGTGAGTGCGGCGACCGGGCGGGTCGCGATGCCGCTGATGGGTGCACTGTCGGCGAGCAAGGCGGGCCTCGAGGCACTGTCCAACGCACTCCGGCTGGAGCTGGCGCCATGGAAGATCCCGGTCGTGGTGATCGAGCCCGGGACGACGGAGACCGAGATTTTCGCGCGGGCCGGGGCCGCCGCGGATGCCGTACTGCGGCAGACGGATCGCGCTCAGGTGGCGTTGTACGAGGCGCAGCTGGCGGCGTACGCGAAAGCAATGGGTCGCTTCAAGCCCGGGCCGGTGGACAAGGTCGCCGAGGTCATCGTCCGCGCGATCGAGGCCCGGCACCCCAAGCGTCGGTACGCGGTCGCGGAGGCGCGCACGCTCGGCGGCGTGCTCCCGAAGCTCCCGGCCGGATTGCGGGATCGAGTGCTCGCCACCGCAGTAGGCCTGAACGGCATCAAGCCGTGAGCACCATCGTGCTCGCCGGCGCAGCCGTCACCGCCTTCGTCCTTCCGGCCCGCAAAGGCGCCGAGCCGACCGCCGAACAGCTCGCCGGAGCGCACCGCTGAGGGCTTGTTGGCCGGCTGGCCTGTTGCAACCCGGCAGTGGTCACATAACCCGCTGTCCGCATGACGGACGATGGTGAGTAAGTCTAGTGGATTAGTTTAGTTTCGCGGGGTGGAGTGTGTTGGTGAGCGGTGGTTGTCCGGTCTATTTGGGTGGGGCGGCGACCGAGCCGCGTTCGATCAGGGTCGGTGTGAGGGTGGTGCGGCGGACGCGGCGGTTGGTGTCGACGGCGGACGTCACGCGGGAGACGACGTGTGCGACCAGCTCGTCGAGCGGCCAGTGGAACGTCGACAGCGGTGGGGTGAGCAGCTGGGACATCGGCTGGTCGTCGTAGCCGAGCAGCGACAGGTCGCCGGGGATGCGCAGCCCGAGCTCGCGGCCGGCGGCGTACACCCCGAAGGCCATCGAGTCGGCGAGCGCGAGGATGCCGGTTGGCCGGTCGGTGCCGGTGAGCAGCGTACGGGCGACGTCGGTCGCGCCGGCCAGGTCGTGCGGGCACTGCAGCAGCCGGATCGTCA
>DASSDE010000912.1:0-3667 GCA_035697365.1 Kribbella sp.
GCCGTCGACGCCAGCCGGTCGATCAGCCAGGTCTCGCGGTAGTAGTTGTACATCGCGAACGCGCCGCCCGGGTTCAGGTGGTCCCGCGCGGACTCGAACGCCTGCTTCGTGAACAGGTAGCTCTCCAGCCGCAGCGAGCTCGCCCCGTTGACGAGGGTCAGCGAGTCCGGCAGCGCGAGCAGGATCATGTCGTACTTGGTCTTCGTCCGGGACAGGAACGCCCGGCCGTCGTCGATGTGCGACGTCACCCGCGGGTCCTGGTACGGGTGGTCCGGGTGCAGTTGCTTGCCGAGGTCCCGGATCCGCGGGTCGATCTCGACCGCGTCCACGTGCGTCGCGCCCTTCTTCAGCGCGATCGCGACGTCGGAGCCTGAACCGGCGCCGATGATCAGCACGTTCTTCGGCGTCTTGCCGGTGGTGGCGCGCTCGTACGGCAGCCCGTACTGCGGCTCCCACTGCAGCCGCGCGTCCGCGGGGATCGCCTGCTGGTGCGGTACGCCGTTCACGGTGATCGTGAGCAGCGGGACGCCCTCGAACGTGTACTGCTTGGTCTGCACCTTGTAGTACGGCGACCAGCTGTTGTCGGCCTTGGTCGACTCGTGGAACAGCACGCCGAGCATCACGATCAGCGGGGTGAGCACCAGCGCCGCACTCAGCGCGGTGGCGACCACCCGCTTGCCCGGCGCGGTCGCGGTCCGCGGGATCATCAGCACCCCGAACACCACCGCGACGATCAGGCCCCACCAGATCGGCGGCGCGCCGAGGAACGACAGCGCGGTGAACGTGATGATGCCGATCAGGCTTCCGACCAGGTCGAACCGGTACGCCGTGAGGCGCGGGAGGTTCGCGAAGCACCGCCCGACCAGCTCGGCCGGGCCGGCCAGCACCACGGCCACCGCGACGAAGATGATCGGCAGGATCACCCAGACCGGCGGCCCGGTGGTGTTCAGGCTGGTGAAGTAGATGACGCTCGACCCGCCGCGGTTGACCGTGACCGGCTTCCACGCGATCACCAGGACCAGCAGGCCGAGCATGATCGGCGAGTAGTACGGCAGCCGCTTGGCGCGGCTGGAGCGCAGCACGCCGATCCCGATCCCGAGGAACGAGCCCAGGAGTACGAAGTTCGAGAAGTAGCTGAGATGGACGACGTTCGAGCCGGTCCAGCGGATCAGCGCGAGTTCGACGAACAGCATCAGCGCACTGGACGCGACGAGCCGCGTCCGTACTCCGAACGGGCTCGGCCAACTGGTCGTGGGGACGCGGTCAGTAGCGGAGTCGACTGCCATGCGGGGGGACGTTACCTGAAATCCAAGTGGCCTGCGTCACCCCGCAGGCATCGTGACCTGTTGTTCAGACCGCTGTCAGTGGTGGCGGGTGGGTTTGGGCAGTTCGCAGCCGGACTTGTTCAGGTCGATGGCCCGGTCCGCGGTCAGGCAGGTGTAGAGCCACCAGGTCTGCTCGCCGTACGCCGCGCCCTGGTCGACCGTCACGTTGCCGTCGGCGTCCACCTCGCACGGGTTGTTGACGGTGCAGCGCTCGCCGTCCTCGTTGCCGGTGTTGTTGATGCCGATCAGCTCGCCGGTGGAGGTGCTGACCACGGGCGATCCCGACGTCCCGCCGATCGTCTCGCAGCCGGGCTGCTGGTACTTGATCGAGTTCTGCCAGGTCCAGTCACCCTCGCGCAGTTCCGGGATGGTGGCCTGCACCGAGCAGGTGTAGATCCGCTCCCAGTAACCGGACACGACCGCCATCCCGGTGCCGTTCTCCGGTGCCTGCTTGGCCAGCGTCAGCGGGGTGACGTTCAACCGGCTCTTGATCGACGCGTACGTCTCGTTCACCTCGTACACGATCAGGTCGGTCTTGGTCATGGTGCCGAACAGGATCTTGTCCGCGCGGACGGTGCCGGCCCGGCTCGCGTCCGGGTTCAGCAGCGTGATCGACCGCGACGACGCCTTGTTCACCAGGACCTGGCCGGGCTGCAGGAACCCGCCCTCGTAGCAGTGGCCGTTGGTGAGTACGAGGGCCTTGTCGGTGTCGACGGACTCGGCGTACCGGACGAGAGAAGCGGAGCAGTTGCTGAGCGCGGCGATCCCGGTGAAGTCGGCACCCGGCGCGGCCGCTTGTGCCGATGTCGCGCCGAGAAGGGTGGTGGCGGCGACCGCGGTGGCGGCCAGGAGCGTACGGAAGAGTTTCATGGGGGCGGTTTCCTCACTGGTTGTACGTGGAGGACTTCGTAACGCATCCATCTGCCGGTCTCCATCACAGTTGCGTGAAACCGGCTGTCCACAGGGTCGATGCAGGGGTTTTCCTGCGCTCCGTGTCGAGACTGCTACTCTTCGTCTCCGGATCCGCCCGGTCTCGAACCATCGGCACCACCGGCACGTCGTACCAGGTGATGACAAACGACAAGGTACGGTCGGCAACAGACCTGGATGGAGAACGGAAGGATTTCATGCCGCAGGAGAAGCCAGACCTGCGCACTCTCCGCGAACCGGTCCGGTTCAAGCGAGCGCTGACGCTGCTGCTGATGACGCTGGTCCTGCCCGGATCGGCGCAGATCGTCGCAGGCAGCCGGAAGGCCGGGCGCTGGGCCTGGCGGGTGGTCGCCGGCCTGGTCGCGATCGTCGTCTTCCTGATCCTGCTGGGCCTGGTCTGGCGCTCCGGGACGATCAACCTCCTGGCCCGGCCGGGGACGCTCCGGCTCGTACAGATCCTGCTGATCCTGCTCGCGGTCGGCTGGGCGGCCCTGTTCGTGGACGCGTACCGGCTCGGTCAGCCGCTGATGCTGGAGCGCAACCACCGGCTGATGACGAGCATCCTCGACGGCGTGATGATCTTCGCGGTCGTCTTCGCGCTGATCTACGCCAGCGTGATCGTGAACACCCAGCGCGACTTCGTCGCCAGCGTGTTCGGCAGCGGGCAGAAGTCGAAGGCCGAGAAGGGCCGCTACAACGTACTGCTGATGGGCGGCGACTCCGGTGCGGACCGAATCGGTACCCGGCCGGACAGCATGACCGTGGCGAGCATCGACGCGGACACCGGCCGGACCGTCCTGATCGGCCTCCCGCGGAACCTCGCCAAGGTCCCGTTCCCGGCCGGTACGGCGATGGCGAAACAGTTCCCGGACGGCTTCAAGTGGAACAAGTGCGCCGCCGAGTGCCTGCTGAACGCGGTCTACACGTATGCCGCCAACCACAAGAACCTGTTCCCCGGCGACCCGAACCCCGGCGAGACCGCGACCATGCAGGCCGCCGAGGCCGTCACCGGGCTGAAGCTCAACTACTACGTACTGATCGACCTGGCCGGTTTCCGCGACCTGCTGAACGCGGTCGGCGGGATCACGCTGGACATCGGCAAGCGGGTGCCGATCGGCGGCGGCAGCTCCCCGATCAAGGGCTACATCGAGGCCGGCAAGGACCAGCATCTGGACGGGTACCACGCGCTCTGGTTCGCCCGCTCCCGGGCCGAGTCGTCGGACTACGAGCGGATGGCGCGGCAGAAGTGCG
Source organism: Kribbella sp. (assembly GCA_035697365.1). Classification (GTDB taxonomy): domain Bacteria; phylum Actinomycetota; class Actinomycetes; order Propionibacteriales; family Kribbellaceae; genus Kribbella. The sequence continues at coordinate 3,507 of DASSDE010000912.1, forward strand.
TGATGTCCGCGATGCTGAACCAGCTCTCGCCGTCGACCGTGCTGACCAAGTTCCAGGGGATCGCCTCGGCCAGTAAAGAGGTGGTCAAGACGAGCATCCCGGCCGGTGAACTCGGGACCTTCACGGACCTCGCGCTGGACGCGAAGAAGCTGCCGGTGTCA
>DASSDE010000913.1:0-7670 GCA_035697365.1 Kribbella sp.
GATCCCGTCGCTGAACGATGTGTCGGTGCAGGGCTTCCCGCTCGTCGACCTGAACGTGCCGGACATCTACAAGGCCGAAATCTGGAAGCAGGACTTCGAGAAGAACGGCCCGGCCAACCTGAACATGTTCTGGCTGTCCAACGACCACACCGGCGGTCCGAACAGTGGCCCTGCCGGAGTTGCGGACAACGACCTGGCCGTCGGCCGGATCGTCGACCAGATCACCCACAGCAAGTACTGGAAGGACTCGGCAATCTTCATCGCCGAGGACGACTCGCAGGCCGGCCTCGACCACATCGACGGTCACCGGGCACCGATCCAGATCATCAGCCCGTACGCCCAGCACGGCGCGGTCGACAGTCACTACTACACCCAGATCACGCTGATCCGGACGATCGAGCAGATCCTCGGGATGAAGCCGATGAACCAGAAGGACACCGCGGCGACCCCGATGTTCGGTGCCTTCACGCAGAAGCCGGACTTCACCCCGTTCACCGCGGTGCCGAACCGCACCTCGCTCACCGCGGGGCTGAAGGAACTGCCGCCCTGTGGCGCCGACGTACCGGCAACGCAGAACCCGGCAGCGGCTCCGGTGCCGGCAACGACGGTGCCGGCGGACCAGCAAGCGGTCGCAGCTACGTGGGACACGTGGACGTCGCAGCAACTGTTCAACGCGACAACCGCGAAGCCCGACACGGCGAGCCCGGTGCTGATGAACCACTTCGACTGGTACGAGGCGCACAACTGGTCCCTGCCCTACCCGGGCGAGGCCAAGATCTTCGCGCCGAACGAGGTGCCCGGTGGAGTGATTCCCTCCAGCGAGAACGACGGCTGACCTGAGAGCGCGGGCGTCGGTCCGGATCGAGCAACCTGCTCGTCCGGCCGGCGCCCGCGTGCTTGCGTGATTAATGTGGTGGCGGTGACGGGTAGCGGCTGGTAGCGTCGCCGATCTGTCTTTTCGGGATCGAATCGAACCGGATGGATCTGCTCCGGGGCGGGACCCAGCTCACGATTCGAGGCTCCTTTCACCATGGTCGAACCCGAGTTAGCGACCGAACGCGCCTACCTGTCCGCCGCTCGTACCGCACTGCGCTCGATGTACGCCGAGGTCGTGGACCGCGACGTCCAGGTCATCGGCGGCGAGGACAACGACGAGCGCTTCACCAACGAGGCCAACCAGCGGGCCAAGGAGATGCGCACGCACGCGCTCCTGGACCTGCCCGACGTACCGCTGTTCTTCGGCCGGCTCGACTACGAGCACGGCACGATCGAAGGCCACGACCAGATCTACATCGGTCGCCGGCACGTTCACGACGGCACCGGCGTACCGCTGGTGATCGACTGGCGTGCGCCCGTGTCGGTCCCGTTCTACCGCGCCACCGCGACCGACCGGCAGCGGGTGGTGATGCGCCGGCGGTACGGGTTCTCCGACCACGCCGACCTGACCGGCTTCGAGGACGAGCCGCTGACCGGCGTGGTGGAGCCGGCTGACTCGGATCAGGCCGACGCGTTCCTGCGGGCGGAGATCGAGCGGCCGCGCACCGGGCCGATGCGCGACATCGTCGCGACGATCCAGCCCGAGCAGGACGACCTCGTCCGGGCACCGCTGCACCCGAGCGTCTGTGTGCAGGGTGCGCCCGGCACCGGCAAGACCGCTGTCGGCCTGCATCGCGTCGCCTACCTGCTCTACACCGAGCGCGAGCGCCTCGGCCGTGGCGGCGTCGTGATCGTCGGGCCGAACAGGTCGTTCCTGTCCTACATCCGCAAGGTGCTGCCCGCGCTGGGTGAGGTCGACGTCCGGCAGATCACGATCGACGAGCTGCTCACCCGGCCGACCGCGGCGATCGACGACACCGAGGCGGAGCGGTTGAAGGGCGATGCCCGGATGGCCGAGGTGCTGCGGCGCGCATTGTGGTCGTACGTCGGCACGCCGACCGCGGGAGTCCTCTACAGCAAGGGATCCCGGCGCTACCGGGTGCACGACTACGAGGTCGTCGACATCGTGTCGGACCTGCGGGAGTCGACCCGGTACGCACCCGGCCGGAATGCACTGGCGCAGCGGATCGCCCACGTCGTCCTGGTCCGGATGGAGGAGCGCGCCGAGTCCCCGGACGACCGCGTGCAGAACGCCGTCGCTCGCTCCAAGCCGGTGAAGGAGGTGCTGGACTCGGTCTGGCCGCGCGTCGCTCCCGAGCAGGTGCTGCACCGGCTCTTGTCGGACGCGGACTTCTTGGCAGCCGCGGCGCCGGAGCTGACCGACGAGGAACGGACGGCGCTGCTCTGGCAGCGGCCCGCTCGCTCGTGGAAGTCGGCGAAGTGGTCGTTCGCCGACACGGTCCTGCTGGACGAGCTCGAGGACCTGATCGAACGCCGGACCGGATCGCTCGGTCACCTGGTGCTCGACGAGGCACAGGACCTGTCCGCGATGCAGTTGCGTGCGCTCGGCCGCCGCTGCCGGTCCGGCTCCGCGACCGTACTCGGGGATCTCGCGCAGGCGACGACAGCCTGGGCCGCAGGACCGTGGGACCGGGTGCTCGGCCATCTCGGCAAGAGCGACGGGGTCGTGGCCGAGCTCGACCGCGGGTTCCGCGTGCCGGAGCAGATCATCAACTTCGCGGCGAAGCTGCTGCCCGTGATCGCGCCGACGCTGGCCACGCCGAGTGGCGTGCGGACGGTCGCCGACGCGCTCAGCATCGCGTCCACGGACGCGGCGACGTACGCGGACCAGGTCGTCGCCGAGTGCCGGGCGGCGCTGGACGGCGAGGGATCGGTGGCGCTGATCGCCGCCGACGACCAGATCGCGACACTCCGGGATGCGCTCACCGCTGCGGGGCTCGAGGCCGCGCTGCTCGGCGAGACCGAGGACGAGATCGACACCGTCCGATTGGTCTGTGTCCCCGCGACGCTCGCCAAAGGTCTGGAGTTCGACGCGGTCGTCGTGGCCGAGCCTGCGCACATCGTGGCTGCCGAGCCTCGCGGCCTGCACCGCCTGTACGTGGTGCTCACGCGCGCGGTCAGCCGGCTCCAGATCGTCCACGCCGAACCACTGCCGGCTGCCCTGGGCTGAGCCTCCCGCGCCGCTAAGGTCCAGGCTGTGACAGTCTTCCTGGTGGTCGTGGGTGTGTTGGTGGTGGGCGGGATCGCGTGGGGGATCGTCGCGCTGGTCCGCCGGCAGCAGTACATCAGCTCGATCCGGCAGCGCGGCTGGACGTTCGTGAACAGCCCGACGTTCGACGCGGTCGCACGGCTGGGCAATCCGCCGTTCGGCATCGGCTTCGATCGCAGTCCGGACGACCAGATCACCGGCGTCACCAGGTCCGGTCGGCCGTTCCAGGTGATCGAGTACAAAACGGCGTACTGGTCGGGCTGGGTCGGCATGGTGACGCTGTCGCGGCGGCTCCCTGAGCTGTGGGTCACCGGCGGCGAGACACGGCCGCGGTACGGGGTCCTCGCGCACGCGGTCCCTGCCCCGGCACAGCTCGGACCGGGATGGACCGTCGGCACGCTCGATCCCGCGTACGCGCAGGAGGCCCTGTCGCCACAGCTGTGCGGACAGCTGACCGCGATGGCCGGAGGGCAGCCGGGCGTGAACCTGAGCGTCGACGGCGACCAACTGGTCGTCCTCGATCCGCCGCGCAAGGACCTTGACCAGTTGGCGCCCTGGCTGGAGCAGCTCGGCGCGGTGGCGGCAGCCCTCGATGCGGCACCGCTCGATCGGTGGATCCAGCCGGAGCCGCCGCCGCGGCTGACGTTCTACCAGCACCCGGACTGGTACTGGGTCGGCGTCGACGACAGCCTGTTGCAGTTCACACCGATCAACCGCGGCGGATCACACCACCGCACGGACGAGGTGATCCGCGGCCGGGACGGCGACGGACCGCCCTTCGTCGCGTTCAAGCATCACTGGCAGACCACCCACACCGAGACCTCCACCGATGCCAACGGTCACACCCACACGCGGACCGTCACCGAGCACCACGACGAACCGATCCTGGGCTTCCAGTTGCCGATCCCGATGCCGCCACTGACCGTCGGCCGTAGGGGTGGCGGCATCGAGTTCGAGAGCGAAGCGTTCAACAAGCAGTTCGGGATCTTCGCGCAGGACCGCAAGTACGCCTACGACGTGATTCACCCGCGCCAGATGGAGTACCTGATGGCGGCGCGGGGCCTGCCGTTCGAGATCGCCGGGAACTGGGTCTGGTTCTCGCCGGGGGAGCACAGCCAGCCGGCGATCGCGCACTGCTCGGCGTACCTGCGGGGCTTCCTCGGCCGGGTGCCGCGGTTCGTCTGGCGCAATCTCGGGCTGCCGGACACCCCGTACCCAGTCCTCGAGACAACGCACGGCTAGCGGGAATGCGGTTCCCGTTCTCATGGTTGAGTGTGACCGTGTCAATTCAACGAACCGTCGTCATCTTCGGCGCCAGCGGCGACCTGAGCTCACGGCTGCTGCTCCCCGGGCTCGGCAGCTTGCTCGCCGGACCGCGCGCCACCAGCGTGCGGATCATCGGCACCGGCCGGTCACCGCTCGCTGCGGAGGAGTGGACCGACCGCGTCCGCGCCGCCTTCGGAGCCGGGCCGAGTGCCGCCGCGGCCGAGACGCTCGCGACCACGCAGTACGTCGCCGGTGACCCGACGGACGCCACGCATCTTCGTTCGCTGCTCGAGCTGGCCGGTCCGGCGCCGGTCCTGTACTTTTCGCTGCCGCCGGCCGTCGCCACCGCGATCGTCGAGACGCTGCAGCAGGTCGACCTGCCGGAGGGCACCGAGCTCGCGTTCGAGAAGCCGTTCGGCACCGACGCCGCCTCGGCGGCCGCGCTGAACAAGCTCGTCGGCGACCTCGTCCCCGAGGAGAACGTGCACCGCGTCGACCACTTCCTGGGCCGGACCGCCGTCCTGAACCTGATCGGTCTGCGGTTCGCCAACCGGCTGTTCGAGCCGGTGTGGAACGCCGAGCACATCGAGAGCATCGAGATCGTGTACGACGAGACTCTCGGCCTGGAAGGCCGCGCGCAGTACTACGACAACGCAGGCGCGCTCGTCGACATGATCCAGAGCCATCTGCTGCTCGTCCTCGCCCTGCTGGCGATGGACGCCCCGGCGACGATGGACGCGGTCGAGGTTCGCAGCGAGATGGCCCGCGCGCTCCGCAGTACGCACCTGCGCGGCACGGCGGCCGAGGCGAGCAGGCGGGCCCGGTACACCGCCGGCCCGGGCGTTCCGTCGTACGCAGAGGAAGCCGGTGTGGATCCGGCCCGCGAGACCGAGACGCTGGCCGAGGTGACTGTCGAGGTCGACACGAACCGCTGGTCGGGCGTGCCGATCACGCTGCGCTCCGGGAAGGCGCTCGGCGCCGCGCGCAAGGAGATCGTGATCAGGTTCAAGCCGCTGCGGCACCTGCCGAGCGGTCTGCACGGTGGTCGCGACGGCGAGACGCTGCGGATCGGCCTGAACCCGGGCGAGCTGTCGCTGTCCGTCCCGGCACTCGGCGTCGACGGCCCGTACACAATGGGCCAGGTCTTCCTCGATGCCACCCTGCCGTCGTCCCCGGTGCTCCCGTACGGCGAAGTGCTGAACGGCATCCTCCGCGGCGACCCACTGCTCTCCGTCCGCGGCGACGTGGCCGAGCGTTGCTGGGAGATCGTGGAACCGGTCCTGGCCGCTTGGCGTTCCGGTGAGATTCCCCTGGAAACGTACGCGGCGGGGTCGGACGGGCCGGCGCACTGGGAGCTTCCTGGCGAGTCCGCCGCCTGACACCAGGCATTTACCCTGGGGCGACCACGCATCGCCGGCTGGAGAGTGAGAGCCGTCAAAGGAATCACTCTCCAGTCTGAGGTGTATTGAGATGAGACCCGTCCTGTTCCGGCGCAAGCGCGCCGTTTTCGCCGCGTTGGCGGCGGCCGTGGCAGCCGCGGTAGGTGGGGCAGCAGTCGCAGGAACGGCGGACGCCGACGTACAGGCAGCTGCCGATGCAGGAACGGCCGCCGGCCCGATTGTGGCCACAGGCAACGGTGTTGTCCGCGGTCTGGCTGTCGACGGGACGTACGCGTTCCGCGGCCTCCCGTACGCCGCGGCGCCGACCGGGAAGCTCCGCTGGCGGCCGCCACAGCCGGCGGCCGGCTGGCATGGCGTACGCGACGCGACGGCCTACGGACCGGGCTGCCCGCAGGCGCCCGGTGCCGTCACGCCACCCGGCCAACTGTCCGAGGACTGCCTGAACCTGAACGTCTCGATCCCCGCCCTGCACGCCACCCCGCTTGGGACCAAACGGCCGGTAATCGTCTGGATCCACGGTGGCGGTCTGGTCGGCGACAGCGGCGCGAACTACGACGGCACCAAGTTGGCCAAGGGCGGCGCGGTCGTCGTCACGATCAACTACCGGCTCGGGGCCCTCGGCTTCCTGGCGCACCCGGCACTGGCGTCGCGGCCCGGGGGAGCGGCCGGCAACTACGGGCTGATGGACCAGCAGGCCGCGCTGCGCTGGGTGCAGCGCAACATCGGCCAGTTCGGCGGCGACCCGCACAACGTCACGATCGCCGGTGAGTCCGCGGGCGGGCTGTCGGTGCTCGCGCACGTCACGTCGCGGAGTTCGAAGGGGCTGTTCCAGCGGGCGATCGTGGAGAGCGGCGCGTTCGCGCTGCAGCAGGAGCCGCTGGCCAAGGCCGAGGCGTTCGGCAAGGAGTTCGCGGCCAAGGTCGGCTGCGCGGACCAGTCCGCGGAGTGCCTGCGGAACGTTCCGGTGCAGACGCTCGTCGACAACATCTCGACGGCGACCGCCCTGATCCCGGGCGTCGTCGACGGGGCGGTGCTGAAGGAGCCGATCGGTACGGCGCTGGCCGCCGGCCGGTTCAACCACGTTCCGATCCTGAACGGCAGCAACCACGACGAGGAGGCGTTGTTCACGCTCGGCGGCCGGGTCGTCAGCCGCGGGTACAACGTCGCGTACACGAGTCCGGTGACCGCGCAGAACTACGAGACCAACATCGCCACCGCGCTCCGGATCTCCCCGGCGCACGCTGCCGACCTCGCCGCCGAGTACCCGCTGGCGGCCTACCGCACGCCCGACAAGGCGTTCGGCACGTTGGTCGGGGACGCCACGTTCGCGTGCGGTGCGTACCAGGTCAACCGGTGGACCGCAGCCCATCGGGTCCCGACGTACGGCTACGAGTTCAACGACGACACGTCGCCGTTCATCTTCGCGCCGGCCGGCCTGGTCCAGGTTGCGACGCACGGCTCGGAGATGTGGTACCTCTTCGACCTGCCGAACGCGCCGTACCCGGCTGCACTGAATGCGCAGCAGACGAAGCTCGCGGACTCGATGCGCGCTGCCTGGGTGCAGTTCGCTGCGACCGGCAACCCGTCGACGCGGACGGCGCCGTGGCCGGCCTCCGGGCATACCGGCAAGGTCCTGTCGCTCGACCTCCCGGCTTCGCAGGTCGCGACGGACTTCGCGGCCCGGCATCACTGCGCCACTTTCGCCCAGAATCTTGACAAGGTTAAGTAACAGTTCCAATATCCTATCCGATTCGGTTTTCTCTGGGTTTCGCTGAGAAGAGGTCACCGCCATGACCAGATCCGTTCGGAGCAGGGTGTTACGAGTCGCCGTTGCGGGACTCGTGGTCGCCGGGCTGCTGCCGGCAGGTTTGAGTACGTCCTTAGCAGCACCGTCAGCA
>DASSDE010000914.1:0-7273 GCA_035697365.1 Kribbella sp.
CCCGCGTGATGCGGATCACCCGTGGTGTGGCGCCGAGCAGGCCCTCAGGACCGGTATAAGGCGCCCAGCATCGGGCTAGCCGTACGTCGGTTCCTGGGGCCAGCCCTGGGGGGAGTCCTCCCAGTCTTCCTGGCGGCCGTACGGGGCGAGGTCGCTGACGGTTGTGCTGAACAGCAGGCGGTCTACTCCGCGCTGACCGGTGGAGTAGGTGCGGTAGACGGTGTCACCGTCGCGGAGGAAGACGTTCAGCAGGAACCCGCCGCCGGCGCCGCAGTCCGCGGAAAACGTTGTACCGGCCGAGGACGCGTACGGGATATGGCCCCAGCCCATCTCCTTCCAGTACCCGGACATCTGGTCGAGCGGCATGTCCGACACGGTGGCCCAGGAAATACCGTTCCGGGCCAGGCCGGCGAGGTTGGTGACGTTCTTGGTGAAGTACGTACAGCCGGGGCAGAAGGCATCCGGCCCGGCGTTCATGAACTGGTAGAGCGCGAGCTGCCGCTGGTCGCGGAAGAGCTCCCGGAGCGTGACCGGGCCGTCCGGCCCGGCGAACGTGTACTCGTCGAAGCGCACCATCGGCAGCCGTCGGCGCTGGGCCGCGAGCCGGTCCTCGGCGCGGGTGGCTTCCTTCTCGGCGGCGAGCAGTTCGGCCCGGGCCTGCTCCCATTCGGCGGCCGGCACGACCGGGGGCATCGCTGTCTCGGACATGATCTGGTTCCTTTCGTAGGTCCTGCCCTGATGACGAAGCCGTCCCGGGGATTTCGACATCGGTTTCTGCCGATCGCAGATCGACCCGGTGCCAGGGCGCCCGGGTTGATACACGTTGGCTCATGAGAATCGCGATTCTGGGCGGTACGAGGTTCATCGGGCGCGCCGTGGTCGAGCGGCTGACGGCGGAGGGTCACACGCTTCTGGTGGTGCACCGCGGCGACCACGAGCCGGACGGGCAGCCTGGTCAGGGCGGGTCGGCGGCAATCGAGCATGCGCACCTCGACCGGCACGACGGTGCGGCCCTCGCCGCGGCGCTGACGCCGTTCGACCCCGAGGCGCTGGTCGACATCTCCGGCATGAACGCGGCCGCCGCGGACGCCGCCCTCGGCGCGGTCGGTCCGTCGGTGAAGCTGATCGCGCTCTCCAGCGTGGACGCCTACCGTGCGTACGACGGCGTGCACTCGGACCGTACGACGGACGCGCTGCCGCTGACCGAGCAGTCGCCGCTGCGCGAGCGCCGATTCGTCGACGGGCCGCAGTACGAGAACCTCGAGATGGAGGAGCGGTACCTGCCGCGCGGTGCGACGGTCCTGCGGCTCGGGGCGGTGTACGGCGAGCACGACTATCAGAGGAGGTTCGAGTTCGTCCTGCGTCGGGTGCGGGCCGGGCGGCGGAGGATCCCGGTCGGCTCGGGGCAGTTCCTCTTCAGCCGGGTGTACGTCGGGGATGTCGCGGTCGCGGTGTCGAAGGCGCTCGGTGGCGACTTCCCCGGTGCGTTCAACATCGCCGAGCCGTCGACCGCCCCGTACCGGCTGTTCGCCGAGCAGATCCTGGCGGCCACGGGCGCCGGGGACACCGAGTTGGTGCGAGTCCGGGACGATCTGCTGCCGGAGGATCTGGCGCTCACCGGCGCGCTGACCCAGCACCTGCTGGTGGACTCGTCGAAGGCTCGTGACGTACTCGGATGGGCGCCGGCTGACCCGGAGGCGACGTTGCGGACCTCGGTGCGGTGGCACCTGGCGAATCCGCCGGCCGACGGGTCGGACGATTTCTCCGCCGACGACGAGCTGCTGAGGGTGAAAACTGGTTAGGAGCACTCCGGGGAACCGGTATGCTTTCCGGGACGGACTGAGGGGCCTGCAGGGTGTGTCCGGCTCGATTTCACATCGAGGCGGCGGACCGTGTAATCTCTCTCCTCGGCCCGCCCCTTTAGCTCAGTCGGCAGAGCGTCTCCATGGTAAGGAGAAGGTCTACGGTTCGATTCCGTAAAGGGGCTCGGAGAACGGCATCCCACCTTTGGGTGGGATCGCTCATCTCACCCGGCGGGGTAGCTCAGGTGGTTAGAGCACACGGCTCATAATCGTGGTGTCGCGGGTTCGACTCCCGCCCCCGCTACCGAATCGGTATTTCGAGAGTGCGATCACCCAAGTTGCGTACTCATGACATGAAGAGGTAGCAGTGGCCAAGTCGACCGACATCCGCCCGAAGATCACGCTGGCGTGCACCGTGTGCAAGGAGCGGAACTACATCACCAAGAAGAACCGGCGCAACGACCCGGATCGTCTTGAGCTGAAGAAGTACTGCCACCGGTGCAACGACCACACCGAGCACCGCGAAACCCGCTGACCCCAGTCTTCCCACGAAGCCGCTTCGGATCTCCGAAGCGGCTTTTGTGTTGTTCAGACGGTGCGGATAGGGCGGCCGGCGTTGTAGGCGGTGAGGCGTTCGTCGCGTGGGGTGAGGCAGCAGGAGCCGCAGAGCGTGCCTCTGCCGGTCTCGCTCGTGTAGTAGAGGCAGCACGTGTTGCGCAGGTACACGAGCTTCCCGTCCGCGACCTCCACCTCGCCCAGCCGCGCCAGTCCACCAGGCGCCTTCGCGACAAACGTCCGCCACCGCTCCAGCAGGTACGCCGGCTCCACCGTCAGCTCCTCCCGAGTCGCGGCACAGAACCCCATCGCACAGCCCGCCGCCACCCCGCCGTACACCTGCCGAATCCCGGCCCGCGTACGTCGGTGCAGCTCCTCGGCCAGTGGGAGCAGATGCTGTCGCAGTACGACGTCGTACAGCGTCTCGAGCCCCCCAGGCAGAAAATCGGCCGACCGTACGGCGACCGCCGCGATCCCATGCCCCTCGTGCGGCCGGACCCAGAGGTTCTGAGGGCGGATGTCGAGGACATGCCCCTCCAATGCCCACAGCAGTAGCGCGGTCGCTGGTGCACGGCCGGCGTAGAACGACAGCATGCTGAGCGCGTTCGCGTGGGCCGTACGGTGACAACTCGCCTCGTCGTCGCGCTTGAGCAGCTCGGTGAGCTCCGGACTGCCCGGCTCCAGGATGTGGTCCACGCGCAGCCACTCGGAGCCCTCCGGCTCGCCGATCTGGACCCGGTATCGAGGCGCATAGTCAGCCAGCGCCGCCACTGCCGTCACGTTCAGCCTTCCGTCCGGAATCGTAGGCGGCGGAAACCCGGGTCATAGTGTGCCAGTAAGGTTGGCGGACATGACGATCGACGCCACGATGGTCGGCCGGAGCTACACGGCCGCCGAGTCCTACCAGGTCGGCCGGGAGAAGATCCGCGAGTTCGCCGACGCGATCGGGGACCGCAACCCGGCGTACCGGGGTGCCGACGCGGTCGCGCCGCCGACGTTCGCGTTCGTGATCGGCAGTCGCGCGCTCGAGGAGCTGCTCGGCGACGAGGAGCTCGGCCTCCGGCTGGACCGGATCGTGCACGGCGCGCAGAAGTTCAGCTACACCCGCCCGATCAAGGCCGGCGACGAGATCGCCGCGACCGCCACCATCACCACCGTGCGCAAGGCCGGTGCCGTCGAGGTGATCATGTACGAGACCGCCCTGACCACCGTCGACGGCGAGCCGATCGCCACGTCGACATCCACGCTCTCGCACAACCGGGCGGACGCATGATCCAGGCAGGTACGGAGCTTCCGTCGCTGACCGTCACGCTGCGCCGCGACGACCTCGTCCGGTACGCCGGGGCGAGCGGCGACTTCAACCCGATCCACTGGAACGACCGGATGGCCGCGGCGCTCGGGCTGCCTGGCGTGATCGCGCACGGGATGCTCACGATGGCCTCCGCGGTGCGGGTCGTCACGGACTGGATCGAGGACCCGGCCGACCTGGTCGAGTACGGCGTCCGGTTCACGAAGCCGGTCGTCGTACCTGACGACGACAAGGGCGCGAGCGTGACGTTCTCGGCGAAGGTGGACAAGGTCACGGACGGGCTGGCGGAGATCGACATCACCGCGGTCGCCGGTGAGGAGAAGGTCCTCGGCCGGGCCAGAGCGGTCGTGCGGGTCCGATGAACACCCAGGTGTCGCTCGCCGACCACACCACGCTGCGGATCGGCGGGCCGGCCGACAAGTTCGTCGAGGCTCGCACCGAGGACGAGCTGATCGCTGCGGTCCGGGACGCCGACGCCGCCGGTGAGCCGGTGCTGTTGCTGTCCGGTGGGAGCAACGTGGTGATCGGCGACGACGGGTTCCGCGGGACCGTCGTGAAGATCGCGACCACGGGAGTACGGGTCGACGCCGACCTGTGTTCCGGGGCGATGGTGCGGGTCGCGGCCGGCGAGGACTGGGACGGCTTCGTCCAGCGCGCGATCGCGGAGGAGTGGAGCGGACTCGAGTCGATGTCCGGGATCCCGGGGCTGGCCGGCTCGACCCCGGTGCAGAACGTCGGGGCGTACGGGCACGAGGTCGCGGAGACGATCGCTTCGGTACGGGTCTGGGACCGGGTCGCCGGCAAGGTCGAGACGATTTTCGCGGCCGAGTGCGGCTTCTCGTACCGGAACTCCCGGTTCAAGGCAGATCCGGCGCGGTACGTCGTCCTGGAGGTCACGTTCCAGCTGACGCTGGGCGATCTGTCGGCGCCGGTCGGGTACGCGGAGCTGGCCCGGGTGCTCGACCTGGAGCCGGGGTCGCGGGCGCCGATGACCGACGTACGGGAGGCTGTGCTCGGACTGCGCCGCAGCAAGGGCATGGTGTTGGATCCGGCCGACCACGACACGTGGAGCGCGGGGTCGTTCTTCACCAATCCGATCCTGGACACGCCTGCCGAGGTACCTGCCGGTGCGCCGCAGTGGCCGCAGCCGGACGGCCGGGTGAAGACCAGCGCTGCCTGGCTGATCGAGCACGCCGGCGTCTCGAAGGGCTTCACCATCGGCAACGCTGCAGTCTCCACCAAACACACCTTGGCGCTCACCAACCGAGGCGCGGCCACCGCCAAAGAACTCCTCACCCTGGCGACCCACGTCCGCACCCAGGTCCAGCAATCCTTCAACATCACCCTGATCAACGAGCCAGTCCTGGTGAACTGCACCCTCTAACGACAGGAGGTCCGGTCCCCCCGGACCGCCGACAGGCGATCGCCTGAGCGTGCCGGCCCTTTGCCGGACCGACTACCTCCTGTCGTTAGCGAGGCCTGTGGATAGCCGGAGCGGCTGGCCGCGATTGCTTACGACGGCGTCCTTTCCTACACCAGCGCCGCGGTCGCGTGGGGACTGCCCGTCCTGGTGCGGCCGGAGAAACCCCATGTCACGGTGGCGGCCCAGCGCCGGCCTCGGCCAGGGCGTCCTGTGGAGCTGCACTGGGCCCTGGTTTCGGCGGCGGAACGTGCTGCTCGCCTGACGTCTCCGCTGCGCACGGTGCTCGACTGTTCCCGCGTGCTTCCGTTCGGTGAGGCGCTCGCGGTGGCGGATGCCGCGCTCTCCACTACCTCCTGTCGTTAGAGCCTCTGAAAAAGATTTGCGGTTGGGGGTTCCCATGCCTCGGTGGGGTCGCTAATCTTTTGCGGAATCTGGTGGGAGGTGGAGTGTGAGGCGCAAAAGATTTTCTCGGCGGGAGGTTTTGGCCGGGGTGGGGGCGGGGCTGGCGGCTGCTGTGGTGCCTGGGTGTTCCGGGGACGACGGTGGGCGGTCGGGGGCCCTGCAGGTGTGGGGCGGGGTGCCGGCGGCGTCGGGGCCGGCTGATGTGGTGAAGGCGTTCCAGCAGAAGTTCCCGCAGTACAAGGTGAACTACACGCGGTTCGTGAACGACGATCGTGGCAACCTCAAGCTCGACACCGCCCTCCAGGGTGGCGTCGACATCGACGTGTACTTCACCTACTCGCAGGGCGCGATGGCGCTACGGGCCGGGTCCGGGCTCGCGGCGGACCTGACCGACCGGGTGAAAGCGGACCCGGAGCTCCAGGTGTTCCTCGACACCGAGCAACCGCGGTCGTACATCGAGAACGGCAAGGTGAAGGCGCTCGCCACCGCGCGGGAACCGTTCTTCGTGCTGTTCAACGAGAAGCTGCGGCAGCAGGCCGGCGTCGACCTCCCGGATTCGTGGACGATCGAGGAGTTCCGCGCGACGGCCCGGAAACTGACGTCCGGAAAGACGATCGGCACGTATGCCGTCCCGGACGTCGCCCGGATCGCCCTCGGCCCGAACTACTGGTACGACGGAAACCGTTCGAACTTCGGCGACCCGCATTTCGAGCAGGGTTTCCGGATCGGCCGCGAGATGATCGCCGACGGTACGGCGTTCCCGTGGACCGAGGTGCTGTCGCGGCACCTGGACGCGTACCAGCAGAACTCGTTCCTCGCCGAGGAGTTCCACCTCTGGTCCACGGCCCCGTTCAACCTGCGCTACCTGTACGACGCGAAGAAGTACGCGCACGACTTCAAGGTTGCGTTCGCGCCGTCGCCGACCGTGGACGGGCAGGACTGGAACGGCGGCTCGTACAGCAACTTCATCATGGTGAACCCGAAGTCGCCGAAGCTCGAGGCGGCCTGGGCGTTCGTGAAGTTCTGGCTGACCGAGGGCGCGACGCCGATGCTCAAGGGCGGCAAGATGCCCGCGCTCGGCAACGTCACCGACGAGCAGATCGTTTCCGGAATGCTCGGAAAAGAACCGGAGAAGTACTTCGACCTCGACTCGTTCCGCCGGGTGGTCCTGGAGTCGGAGCCCAAGCTCGCAACCGACACCCGGCTGACCGGCTTCCCGGAAATCACCCTCGCGGTCAAGCAGCAGCGCGACCTGTGCTGGCTCGGCGAGAAGGATCCGGGGGTCGCGATCCGTGAGGTACGGCGGCTCGCCGACGCCGCGATCGCCCGCAACCAGAGGAGGCCCTGATGGCCACCGCGACCGTCGCGGCCGCGCCCGCGGTCCGCACCGAGAAACAGCCCGGTATCCGTCCGTCCGGGTGGATCGGTTTCCTGTTCATCGCCCCGAACCTGCTCGGCGTGATCGCGTTCACCCTGATCCCGCTGATCAGCGTGGTGGTGCTTGCGTTCACCGACTGGAACCTGGTGTCCGGTCTCGGCGGCATCACCTTCAACGGCCTCGACAACTTCGTCGCGATCGCGCGGGACCCAGGGTTCTGGCACGCGATCGGCCTGACGCTGGTGTACGTCGTCGTGTCGATCCCGCTCACCGTCGTACTCGGAGTCGCGCTTGCGATCGCCCTGAACCGCCCGCTGCCGGGTCGCGCCGTCCTCCGGGCGATCTTCTTCCTGCCGTACATCGTCAACGTGGTCGCGATCGGCATGACCTGGCTGATGCTGATG
>DASSDE010000915.1:0-3221 GCA_035697365.1 Kribbella sp.
GCGCCCTTCGCGAAGCCGCCGATGCTCCACCCGTCCGGGTGCTTCAGCGCGGCCTGCTTCGGCACGTTGTCGGTCGTCATCACCGCGGTCGCCGCGGCCAGACCGTGCTCGGGGCCGGCACCCAAGGCGTCCACCGCCAAGGAGATGCCAGGGATCAGCCGGTCCATCGGGAGTCGTTCGCCGATCAGGCCGGTTGAGCAGACCCCGATCTGAGCTGCACCTACTCCAAGCACCGACGCCAGCTTCTCGGCGGTCTGGTGCGTGTCCTGGAACCCCTCCGGCCCGGTGCACGCGTTGGCGCCGCCCGAGTTCAGTACGACGGCCTTCAGCGCGCCGGCGGTCAGCACCTGCTGCGACCACAACACCGGCGCGGCCTTCACCTTGTTGGTGGTGAAGACGCCCGCGGCGACGTCGTGCGGACCGTCGTTGACGACGACGGTGAGGTCCGGCGTACCGGCTGGTTTGATCCCGGCGATCACTCCCGCCGCGCGGAAACCCGCCGGCGCGGTCACTCCGGCGCTCCGATCGACTTGAGTGGCGGGTGTGACGGCGACGGTCACGGGGCTACTCCTACGAGGGGCAGGGCCAGGGTCTCGTCGAGACCGGTGGCCAGGTTCATGCACTGCACGGCGGCGCCGGCGGTGCCCTTGGTGAGGTTGTCCATGGCGGCCACGACGACGGCGCGGCCGGTGCGCTGGTCCAGCGCGAGCTGCAGTTGCACGGTGTTCGCACCGAGGGTCGACTGCGTCTGCGGCCACTGCCCCTCGGGCAGCAGGTGGATGAAGGGCTCGTCGGCGTACGCGTCCTCGTACGCCGCCCGGAGCGCTGCATAGTCGGTGCCCTCGGCAACCGGTGCACTGCAGGTCGCCAGGATGCCCCGCGCCATCGGGGCCAGCACCGGCGTGAACGAGACGCTGACCGGGCCGTCGCAGTACGGCGTGAGGTTCTGCTCGATCTCGGGAGTGTGCCGGTGCACGCCGCCGACGCCGTACGCGGAAGCGGACCCCATCACCTCTGCGCCGACCAGATGCGCCTTCGGGGCCTTGCCTGCGCCCGACGTACCGCTCACGGCGACGACCACGAGCTGCCCCGCGTCGACCAGGCCGGCCTGTACTGCGGGAAGCAGCGCCAGCGTGGAGACCGTGGGGTAACAACCCGGCACGGCGACCCGGTTGGACCCGCGGAGCTTGTCCCGCTGCCCCGGGAGCTCCGGGAGCCCGTACGGCCAGGAGCCGGCGTGCTCGCCGCCGTAGAACTCGACCCACGCTTCGGACTCGGTCAGCCGGAAGTCCGCGCCGCAGTCGATCACGGTGACGTCAGCGCCGAGCTGCTCGGCGATGGCGGCGGACTGTCCGTGCGGGAGGGCCAGGAACACCACGTCGTGACCGGCGAGATTCTCCGCCGTGGTCTCGACCAGGGTGCGCCCGGCCAACGGCACGAGGTGCGGGTGGTGCGCGCCGAGCGCCGTGCCGGCGTTGCCGCCGGCGGTCAGCGCGCCGATCTCAACGCCCGGGTGGCTGCTCAGCAACCGGAGCAGCTCGCCCCCCGCATATCCGCTGGCACCGGCCACCGCAACCTTCAGGCTCATGTGAATGAGTATGCCATGATCCGGATGAATATCCAACCGACGGCGCGGCAGCTCCCACTACCCAATCAGCCGGGGCCGCAATCTGCTGTGACGCGGGTCATGTCACACTCCGGCACCCGGCGGGTGTCCAGGGGTCGACGACGAACCTTGGAGGGCGTGATGGCGCGGATCGGGCTGGAGCACAAGCGGACGTGGTTCGTCCGGCTGGCCGAATGGGGCAGCCGGCGGAAGTACGGCGAGGTACTGGATCCCGGGAAGGCGGCCTTGCACAACCGGCGAGTGCTGACCACGACGCTGCTGCTGGAGGGGTCGGCAGCTCGCTGGAAGGCCCTGGACCCCGGACTCAAGGCGCTCGCCGTGATGGTGACGTCCGCGCAGGTCGGGTGCAGTTGGTGCATGGATTTCGGGTACTGGGAGTTTCACCACCAGGGTGTCGAGCAGGCCAAGCTGCGCGATGTGCCAAGGTGGCGGGACAGCGACGTCTACTCGGATCTGGAGCGCGCGGTGATGGACTACGCCGAGGCGATGACAGCGACCCCGCCGGAGGTCACCGACGAGCAGGTCGAGCGGCTGCGGGCGGACCTCACCGAGGCACAGCTGGTCGAGCTCACCTCGCTCGTCTCCCTGGAGAACTACCGGTCCCGCACGAACGCCGCCCTCGGCCTGACCAGCCAGGGCTTCAAGGAGACCTGCGAGCTGAGGCCGGTCGAATGACCGATGAACAGACCGGCGACCAGACCGGCGAGCAGCTTGCCGCCGAGTTCGCCGAGCACCGGCAGGTGCTGGTCGGGGCGGCGTACCGGGTGGTCGGCAGCGTCAGCGACGCGGAGGACGTGGTCCAGGAGGCGTGGTTGCGCTGGTCGCGGATCGACCGCGGGACCATGGCCGACATCCGTGATCCGCGGGCGTACCTGATCCGGATCACCACGCGCCTGGCTCTCAACCGGCTGCGCGAGCAGAAGGCGCGGCGCGAGTCGTACGTCGGCCCCTGGCTGCCGGAGCCGTTGGCGACCGATGACGACGACCCGGCGACCGCGGCCGAGCTGGCCGACTCGGTCAGCATGGCGATGCTCGTCGTGCTCGAGACGCTGTCGCCGCTCGAGCGGGCCACGTTCGTCCTGCGTGAGGTCTTCGAGCTGCCGTACGACGAGATCGCGGACACGCTCGGACGGTCGGAGTCCGCCGTCCGGCAGCTCGCGCATCGGGCCCGCGAACACGTGCACGCGCGGCAGCCGCGGCACCACGTCGACAAGGCGCGGCACAACGAGCTGACGATGCGCTTCATGCAGGCGGCGGGCTCGGGCAACTTCGACGAGGTGGTCGCGCTGCTCGCGCCGGACGCGGTCCTGGTCAGCGACGGCGGCGGCAAGAAGCGTGCCGCGCTGCGGCCGATCCAGGGTGCGGGGAAGATCGCCCGCTGGCTGTTCGCGGTGCTCGCGGAGAACCCGGGCTTCGAGATCCGGCTGGGCACCTTGAACGGCGAGACCGCCTTCGTCGCCTACGACGGTGACGAGCCGGACACGGTCGCGTTCCTGAAGAGCACCGACGGCCGGATCACCGACCTCTACCTCATTCGGAACCCGGACAAGCTGGAGCACGTGCACTGACCTGGCCGTAAGCTATCTGCAACTCA
>DASSDE010000916.1:0-4039 GCA_035697365.1 Kribbella sp.
TCTCGGAGACACTCACCCCGCGAGCATATTTCAGCGCCTGGCGGTGCTCTCCCGCAGTACTACCTCGGCCTTGAACGTCTCGGTCGTCGGCTCGCCGCCGTCGATCGCCAGCTCCAGCGCCCGGCGGCCCATCTGCTCCAGTGGCAGCCGTACGGTCGTCAGCCCCGGCCAGACGTCCCGCAGCGTCGCGATGTCGTCGAACCCGGCCACGCCGAGCTCCGCCGGTACGTCCACGCCACGCTCACGCAACGCGGACATCGCGCCGACGGCCATCACGTCGTTGACCGCGAACACACAATCCACATCGGTCCGCCGCGCCAGCAGTCGCTCCGCGGCGGCGTACCCACCGTCGCGGGTAAAGTCACCGGCCTCGACCGCGACCGGCTGCAGCCCCGCCTCGGCAAGCCCGGCGACGAACCCGTCGCGCCGATCGCGTGCAGTCGCAAGGCTTTCCGGTCCGCCCAGTACGCCGAAGCTCCGGTAGCCGAGCCCGACGAGCTCACGAGCCAGGTCCGCAGAGCCGGAACGGTTGTCCGGCTCCACGGTGTGCGCCGGCATCCCGGACTGGCTGACGAGCGCGAGACCCGCGCCGGAGCTGAGGAAGCTGTCCACTTCAGTGGCCGTCCGCGCGAGGCTCTCGGCGTCGGTACGGCGGCTGCCGATCATCACCGCGGCCCGCGCCCGCTGCGCCCGCAACGACGACAGGTAGGCGATCTCGCGGTCGGAGTCGCGGAACGTACTGGCCATCATCACCAGCAGGTGCCGCTCGTCCGCGGCGCGCATCACACCGTTCGCGATCGCGGCGAAGTACGGATCCTCGATGTCGTGCACCAGGATGCCGACCACGTTGGTCGACGACTTGGCCAGCGCCTGGGCCTGCGCGTTCGGTGTGTAGCCGAGCTCGTCGGCCGCGGCCTTGACCCGTTCCTGCAGCTCCGGACGGGGAACACGATCCCCGCCGTTCAGCACGCGGGAGGCGGTCGCGACCGACACACCCGCACGCTGCGCCACGTCCAGCAATGTCACCGGTGCTCGCAGATTCATGGCGTACCCTTTCTGGCCCTTCCTTGCGTCCCCCGGGGGCGGTGGCGGTCACCCTACCGAACCGGCCCGAAATCTGACGCTGCCTCGCGCTGTCTCACGCTGAGTATCGGGCAGGTCGCTGCCAATCTCGGCAGAACCTGGCGTTGCGGCGCGGGAGTGACTAGCCTTCCCAGCCATGAGGACCGTCCGCGCCAGGGTGACGATCCTGGTCTCGTCCGCCGTGCTCAGCCTGACGACCCTCACGGGTCCGGCAGTCGCTGCTCCGGTCCCGGACGCGTCCGGTACGCCGGCCCCGGCAGCTCCCAGTGTGCCGCAGCACGTCGACGCGCGCACCAAGAGCACCCAGCCGGTCTACGACTACGCGAACGCGATCCGTGAGTCGGTGTACGTCGACACCACGATGGACACCGACTCCGACGGCCAGGACGACGTGATCGCGGTCGACATCGTCCGCCCCAGCGAGACCGCCCTCGCCGGCGTCAAGATCCCCGTCATCATGGACGCCTCGCCGTACTACTCCTGCTGCGGCCGCGGCAACGAGAGCGAGAAGAAGACCTACGACGCCGACGGCGCGATCCAGAAGATGCCGTTGTTCTACGACAACTACTTCGTGCCGCGCGGGTACGCGATGGTCGGCGTGGACATCCTCGGCACCGGCCGCTCCACCGGCTGTGGTGACGTCGGCGGCAAGGACGAGATCCAGTCCGTCGTCGACGTGATCGACTGGCTGAACGGGCGCAACACCGCCCACACCGCCGACGGGCAGAAGGTGTCGGCGTCCTGGACCACCGGTGCGGTCGGCATGATCGGCAAGTCGTACGACGGAACGCTCGCGAACGGCGTCGCCGCGACCGGGGTGCAGGGCCTGAAGACGATCGTCCCGATCTCCGCGATCTCTTCCTGGTACGACTACACCCGCTCCGGCGGCGTACCGTACTCGGACGACTACATGCCCTGGCTCGGTGGGTACGTCGGCCACGACAGCCCCGCCTGCGAGGAAGTACGCGGCGAGCTCGGTGACAACGACGACGACGAGACCGGCGACTACACGGCGTTCTGGGCCGAGCGCGACTACACCAAGAACGCGTCGAAGGTGAAGGCGTCGGTCTTCATGACGCACGGGCTCAGCGACTACAACGTACAGACGAACCACTTCTCGCAATGGTGGTCGGCGCTGTCCCGCAACAACGTCCCGCGCAAACTGTGGCTCGGGCTCGAGGACCACGTGGATCCGTTCGAGTTCCGGCGCGACGAGTGGGTGGACGAGCTGCACCAGTGGTTCGACTACTGGCTGCAGGGCCTGCAGAACGGTGTGATGAAGCAGCCGATGGTCTCGGTCGAGACGACGCCGGACGTGTGGCGCAACTACCGCACCTGGCCGGCCGTGAACCGCCCGATATCGGTACCGCTGGCGGCCGGCAAACTAGGTGCCGCAGGCAAGGGTACGGTCACCGTCACCGACGACCCGGACCTCAGCGAGGACGACATCGTCGCCGATCCGACCGAGGTGATCGCCGGCCGGCAGATGTTCCTGTCCGCGCCGCTGACCGCCCCACTGCGGATCAGCGGTACGCCGTCGGTCACGCTCCGCCTGCAGTCCGACTCGACGACGACCCCGATCACGGCGCGATTGATCGAGTACGGGGACGCGGCGCGGTACGCCGGCGTTCGCCGTACCGACGAAAGCACCTGTGAAGGGTCGAGCACGGACTACGACGACAGCTGCTACTACACCGTCAAGAAGCTCACCACGCAAAGCGATCACGGCATCGTCAGCCGCGGCTGGATCGACGCCGCGCACAGCAAGTCGCTCTCGAAGCCGACCCCACTCACGCCCGGCCAGTGGACCACCGTCACCGTCCCCCTCCGCGCCCAGGACCAGATCATCCCCAAGGGCCGCGTAGTAGGCCTGGCCATCACCCTCTCCGACACCGAGTGGACCACCCCCAACGACACCGGCGCCACCATCACCATCGACACCTCCCAAAGCCACCTGAACATCCCGGTCACCGGCGGCCCCCTAACCGCCCCCAAGTCCCAACCCGACATCAAGGTCCAAATCACCACCCCCACCCAACGCCCCAACCTCCACGACCCAAAGAACTAACCCCCAACCCCTCTCTCCGCCGAGTCGTGGATTTCGGCTGAGATCTCGCGCCTTTTTCCACGACTCGACGAAGGGTTGCCGAGCCATTTGCCACCACTCAGCAGGCTGTGGATAAGTGGGAACGCTGCGGTGGCGAGTTGGGGACAATCGTGGAGTGTTCACTGCAGCGCAGGCGCGGGCGGCCGGGATGTCGCGAGGGCTGCTGCGTAGTGCGCGGTACCGGCGCGTGCTCGGCTCCGTGTACGTCGACCGGCCGACCGCCGTTACGCCCCGCGTGCAGGCTGAGGCCGCCCTGCTGTTGACGCCCGGTGCGGTCATCAGCCACCACAGTGCCCTGAGCCTGTGGTCGGCGAACGCCCGCGCCGACGAGATCGTCCATGTGTCCGTACAGCGCGAGCCGCGGTTGGTGCTGCCACGGGTGCGTGGGCTGCACGTACACGAAGTACAACATCTGGAGCGTGCGCTACACGACGGCCTGCCGCTGACGCCACCGGAGCGTACGTTCGTCGACCTCGCGCCGTATTGCGATCTCAACGGCCTCGTGGCCGCGGGCGATTCTCTGGTACGACGGACCGAACTCGAGCCGCAGGACCTGATCGAGGCCGCGGCGAAGGCGATCGGGGCCCGCGGCATCCGGCTCGCGCGCCAGGCGTCGGCCCTGGTCCGCGCCGGTGTGGACTCGCCGATGGAATCTCTGCTGCGGCTGACGATCGTCCAGGGCGGCTTGCCCGAGCCCGAGATCGGTTTCGTGATCTACGACGCCGCGGGCGGCTGGCTGGCGCGGCCGGATCTCGTCTACCCCGACGAGTGGCTGGCCATCGAGTACGACGGCAAACACCACCTGAGGGACCCACGTCAGTGGCGACTCGACATCCGCCGCCGAGAGAA
>DASSDE010000917.1:0-4499 GCA_035697365.1 Kribbella sp.
CCGTCTCCTCGATCGTCTCCGGACGATCCATCTCCGACCGCTGCGCCCGCGTGCTGCGCCCGGTCACGTACACGGTCGCACCGGCCGCGCCGAGCTCGACCGCGATTCCGCGCCCGGCCGCCCGGGTCGCTCCGGCGACCAGGGCCACCTTCCCCGCCAACGACTGCATACCACGCTCCTTTATCCATACGCTGTACGATTATGTACCATACGGCGTATGGTTAACGTCGGCAAGCGCTCCGGGCGTCCACGCGCGGGGGAGGAGCGGCTGAGCCGGCAGGCGATCCTCACCGCCGCGCTGCGGATCGTCGACGACGAGGGCATCGACGGACTGACGATGCGACGGCTGGCGGCAACGCTGCAGGTCAACCCGATGTCGCTCTACCACCACCTGCCGAACAAGGCCGCCGTACTGGCCGGCCTCGCCGAGCTCGTCTTCGCCGGGCTGGAGCTGCCCGACCCTGGCGATGCGGTGCCCTGGGACGAGCAACTGAAAGCGGCCGCCCGCGCTTACCGCGACGGACTGAGGGCGCACCCGAACCTCGCGCTCCAGGTGTTGTCGGACACCTCTGCGGTGTCGGATGTCGTGGTGGTGACGATGGAGCCGTTCTACCGCGCCCTCGACCGCGCAGGGCTGACTCCGCGGCAGATCTTCGAGGCCGCGAACACACTCGTCGATTTCATCCACGGCTTCACCCTCGGCGAGACGTCCGTCCAGGGTGAGACCTTCGAGCTCGCCCCTGACCTGCTTTCACGCGTGAACAACCTGCCGGAGGGCAAGGCGCCGATGCTGACCCGGATCGTCCATGAGCTGGGCGAGGAGGGCCTCGCCTACGACTTCGACAGCGGCTTCGAAGCCGGACTCACCATCCTGGTCACAGGCCTCGCACGACAAGCCGGCTAGGGTTCGGCCGGCGCCGGGCTTCGCGGCGCCGGTAGTGCGGCGGGTACGACGAAGGCCGTGAGCAGTACCGGAACCGTCAGCGCTGCGACCAGGATCGACATCGTGAACCACACCGAACCGATCGCGAATCCTCCGTACACCGCAATCGCGGACACCTCGGAGAACAGTCCGGACACCGACGTCACGGTCGCCCGCGCGGGACCCGTGATCGCGTCCTGCAGCCGCGCCTCCGACACCACGATCACCAGTTGCATGACGCCGTACCCGACCGCGATCGGCAGGAAGCCCCACGCGGATCCACTGAGCGCGCCAACGGCGATGAGCACCGCGGTCAGCACCAGACCACCCGCGAACGTTGCTGCGGGCAACTTGTACGCGCGCCCGGCAACCGCGCCGCCGATCGCCTGGGCCGCGACGGTGCCCGCGATCAGCAACGGGATCACGCCGGTCGCCGCACCGGTGTCGCGAGCGAGCAACGGGAAGTACTCGTCGAACGCCAGGAACCCGCCCAGCAGCGCGACCAGCAGCACGGCCCGCCGTACGAGCCGACTCGTCATCACCTCGGACACGCCGGCGCGCAACATGTGCAAGTAGCTGCCGACCACAGCCCGAGCGCCCGTCACCTCGGCGACCTCCACCGCCCGGGCCTCCGGCAACGACCACGCGACCCCGGCTTGCGCAACGCAGCTCAGGACGCTCACCACGCCGGCCAACACATATCCACCGAGGTGGAACAACGGCGCCGCCAGCGCTGTCGCGGCAAGGTTCATCACGAACGACGCGGATCGAGCGCGGCCTAGCAGTGTCGGGTAGTGCGCGGTGCGCCCGCGGGCCGCCAACTCGTCGTACACGAAGGCCTCGTAGGTACCGGACATCAGCGCCGACGACACGCCCCACAACACGAAGCCGGCCGCGAATCCGGCGTACGACGGCAACGCGATCCAGACCGCGTACCCGAGACCGCTGAGCAGAGCACCGAGAATCAGCAGCTTGCGCCGCGAGTAGCTGTCCGCCCAGGCGCCGGACGGCACCTCGAACACGAAGCCGGTCGCGGACCAGATCACGAACAGCGTCGAGATCTGCGCAGGCGTCAGCCCGTGATCGGTGAACAGCAACTGATACAGCGGGTAGAGCGGGATGAAGTCGTGCAACGCCTCGTAGGCGATGATCCGGGCGCTCAATCCGCGGTCGGAGCGTCAAAGATGCGGTTTCATGGTGCCGACGATACTGCATAAACAGGGCGCGATTCAGCTGGAATATCAGGCACAGTAGGGCGATGAGAGACGTCAGCGAACGGTTCTGGGCGAAGTTGCCGAACGGCAGCCGGGACGCACTCGTCAACGGGCTGAGCCAGTCCGAGCTGCAGTCCGTCCTGCTGGACGTGACTCGCGAGCGGGCCGCCGCGGTGAAGCCCGCGCGCCTGCTGCAGCGGTGGACGCACGACCGGTTCGTGGCGCCGTCCGCGGTCGATCCGCGGCAGCTGGTGCAGACGCAGCAACGGCTGTGGGGCCTGCTCCCGGAGACTTTCGCGGCGGTTCAGTTGTCGCCGGTCGCGCCACTCGGGACCTGTTCGGCGATCGCGACGATCAATCAGCACCAGGTCGTCAGCACGATCCGCGGTACCGAGGTGGCCAGCGATCCCACCAACGAGCTGGCGATCGAGGCTGCCGTACGACGGCGCGCCGGGCAGGACCGCGTACACCTGGCAGCCTGTCAGCGCGTGGTCCGCGCGCAAACCTTCGACGGTCCGGGGATGACCGCGCATTTCGAGCTGTTCGCGCTGGTGTCGAGCGCGCGCGACACCGGTTCGTGCCGGACCGAGGCGGAGCTGCTGATCGAGCATCTGAGGTTCTGGCAGGCCGTACTGGGCGACAAGGCCGAGCTCACGTTCACCGCCTTCAAGGAGTCCGCGCTGCGCGATCGGATCGAGGACACGGTCCGGCCGGCGCTCAGCGTCCCGTTCACCGAGGACACCGAGCGCACCAAGAGCGCGACCTACTACGCCGGCACGGCGCTCGGCATCGACCGAGGCGGCGAAGGACTCGGCGACGGCGGTTTCACCACCTGGACCGCCGACCTGCTCGGCGACGCGAAAGAACGCTGCCTGACGTCCTGTATCTCGACCGAACGCCTCACGGCTATCGGAGCTTGAGCAGGCCCGCATCCGTGGCGCGAAAGCCGCAGGCGTCCAGGTAGAACGCCGTCAGGTGCGGCTCGAAGTCCACATGCAGCCATTCACACCCGGCCTTGCGAGCCTCCTCGGCGGCGGTCAGTACGAGCTGCTTGCCGATACCGCGCCGGCCGTGCTCCGGATGGACGGCGGTGTCCAGCACGAACGCGTGCGCACCGCCGTCCCAGCACACCTGCACGAACCCGACCAGCTGATCGCTGCTAAAGGCACCGACCCAGGTCAGCGCCCAGCGCTCCAGCCGTTCCGCCCACGGCTGCACGTCCAGCTCGCCCTCGAACGCGGCCGCATGCAACGCCGACAGCTCCCGGTCGTCCACCGCGAAACGTACGACGTACTTCACAGCATCCCCACCGCGGCTTCGAGGCGAGCGTTCCAGCCCGCACCGTCGCCATCGGGCAGGTCGGACAGGCTCAGATAGCCCTGCACCATCACCGAAGGCAGCACCGTGGCGAGCCCGTCCACCTCGCCATACGCCGCCAACGCCTCCGCCCACCGCGCCGGCTCGACGGACGAGACCAGGAACCAGCCGAGATCCAGTACGCCAGGAGCCGCCGACACGTCCTCCCAGTCGAGGAACGCGACCTCGCCGTTTGGTCCGGTCCGTAGGTTCTGCGCGGAGGCGTCGCCGTGCGCCAACGTCAGTACGCCGGCAGACGCGACCGCCTCGTCGACCTCCTGGACCCGCCCGACCAGGCTCGCGCCGAAATCCCGTACCGGCGCGCTCAGATCGTGGCGCTCGGCCAGCTCGGGCCAAGCGGAGTCGTACAACTCCGCGACCAGGTCCTCGCCGGCTCCGATCGGCCGCAGCCACGGCCACCGCTCGAGCGCTTCGCCCGTCCAGCGATCGTGGAGGCCGCGGAGCGCACGAGCGCCGGCGGCCGGTTCCGCGCCGGGCGTCCACGCGGACAGGTCCTCGAGCTCGAGCAGCGTCCCGTCGGGACCGGCCTCGGCCCGGTAGCACGCCGGCACGCGAACGCCGACGTACGGCGCGACCTCGCGGTAGAAGCGCACCTCGGACTCGAACATCTTCAGGACATCCGGGATCGAGCCCGGTACCGCGGGCGCCCGGCGCTTCAGGTGAGTCACCAGGTCACACTAGAGACATCAACCGCCCGGCGGGACTGTTTTTTCTAGGCGACGAGCGTGTACGCCACGGCGGTGGCGGAGTACGCGCGCGGGCCGGACGGGATGCGCTGCGCGGAGCCGTCCTCGACGCGGATCGCCGCGGTCTGGAGGCGAACCGGGAGCGTGGACCGGACTGCTGTGGTCAGGTCGAACTGCACCTCGGTCAGCAGGTCGGTGAGCTCGAGCTCGAGCGCCCGGCAGATCGCGGCCAGGATCTCCGACGACGGCTCCTTGCGGCCGCGCTCGATCTCGGACAGGTACGGCACCGACACCTGGGCC